>JAAHGE010000539.1 GCA_010672635.1 Desertifilum sp. SIO1I2
TCCCCGGTTTTCTAGAGAAACTGGGGATTTCAAGTCTTGCTGAACGTTCAACAGCTAGCGATAGTTGGTAAACTGCAAAGCAATGGGGAAATCTTCTTGTTTGATTCGTTGAATGACTTGTTGTAAGTCATCTTTAGATTTTGCTGTCACCCGCACTGCGTCACCTTGAATGGACGATTGAATCTTCTTAAATTCATCGCGAATCAGTTTGGTGATTTTCTTGGCAATTTCTTGATCGATGCCTTTTTTGAGTTTAATTTCTTGGCGAACTCGGTTGCCACTCGCCGAGTCTACTTTGCCGAATTCAAATATTTTCAAAGACAGCTTACGACTCGCCGCTTTTTCGTTCAAAATCCCATGAACGGCGTCTAGAGTAAACTCGCTATCAGTATTCACGGTAATGGTATCTTCGCCCAATTCTACCGTGGTTTTAGTGTCTTTTAAGTCGTAGCGACTGCCAATTTGACGATTGGTTTGATCGACAGCATTCACCAATTCTTGACGGTCAAAATCGCTGACAATATCAAAGGAAAAGGTAGAAGCCATAATAAATTTTTTGAGAACCAACTAAGAGGGATAAAACAGATAAATCAACTCAGATTAGGGCGTAACTTGACTAACAGCCCTGAGACTGAGAATAATTAAGGTTAAACTGCTGGCCGAACCGATGGCGAACATCAGCGATCGCCCAATGGGGATATTCAGAATATAGAATAGCGAATAGAACGCGCGGGCAATCGGAAATGCGATCGCCGCCCCAATTGCCCAACTTGAACTCACCCCAGACACATACGCCATCAAAGCCGCCGCCGTATACAGCGAGAAGGCTTCAAACGAATTTTGATGCGCCCAAGTTGCTCGTTTTGCATAGTCTGGCAGCTTATCGAGCATCGCGCGGGGCGTTTTGAGGTATTCCATGCCCCCTTGTGTCCGCGCATAGGCAACCACCCCAAACGGCAGGTAGATCGAAACGGCTGCCGCTGTTAAGGAATAAAGGAGAACCGCAGGAATTGACATCTCAAGGAGATTCATCTGGCAAATTAATCAAAATAGAATAACGTCACGACCTTACGCTGTTCCTCTGCCTCTTGACAAGTTTTCAGCAAGGTCACGCTATCGTGAAAGGCAAAACAAATCAATTGCTGGCAGCGCGAAACAATTTCTGCATTGCAGATAGCGCTGGCTTCAGCCAGAGATAAGCCGTTATTTTCTGGCTTTTCCACCAGATGCATCACTTCTTCGAGTTGCTTGCGGGACTCTAGCGGCTGGCGATCCAAACTTTGGGGCAAAATCACCGTCAACAAATTCGGATCTGCCCGCATCGCCCCGCGAATGGCTGCGGCATTCGTGCCCGTTGCACCAGAGGTCAACAAGCGATTTCCGGATAGAACCAGAGCATAACTCATCATCTCAATTAAATGCTGATGAGTGATCGGAACGTGGCGCGATCCCAGCAGCGCGATCCGCTTCGATCCAGTTTGTTGGATCGTTGCGAGTTCTTGTGCTAACTCATCAATCTTGGGGAGATCTAACGATTGACTCAAAGTCAGTAAGTCTTGGGCTGAACAACCTCGCTATTTTAGCAGATTCACAGGAATTGGCTCATGGCAAATTGCGAATTCTCGCCGAAGGTTGCACAGACCCTGAATGCAGAGCGCCTCCGTGCGATCGCGAAGAACCCAACAGAGGCGCTCACGGGATTGAAACCCAATGCGTGCGGTGCCCAACATCTTAACGCGTCACAGCCGGAGCCAAGTCCAACTGCGCCAGCAAGCGATCGAGTTCTAATTCCTCCGCCATCATCTGCCGAATGCAGTCTACTTTAAGCGGTTCATTGACCCGCACTTTACCAAAGGTTTGGTCAATAATTTCAACGGTCGTCAGCGTATCGAGATCTACTGAAAGAATCGGGATTTCTAGCTCTTCAGCGCGACTGAGAATCAGATCGGACGGGGGAATTTGACCCGTCAGCACCAGACATTGAGTGGAGGTTTCCAAAGCCGCCAGTTGAATGTCCGTGCGATCGCCTCCAGTCACCACGGCCATATTCCGCCCCTTGCGGAAATACTTCAAAGCAGAATTGACATTCATCGCCCCAATTCTCAGGCTTTCCACCATCAAATTCAGACGATCCGGACGACACAACACTTGCGCCTTCAACTGATGAACCAATTCTTCAACGCTAACGCTGCGGAGGAGTTGGCTGCGGGGTAAGCGCCCAAACACGCGGACCCCTTGGGCTTCTAAAAAGGGTTTATGGTCGCGATCGAACATCTCCAGCCGATCGGTCGCAATATCATTAATCAGCACCCCCAGAAGGCGATCGCCCAAACGTCGTTTTGCAGATAACAGCAAATCTGCCGTGAGTACAGGGTCAAACCGAGACACTAGCAGCACTGGTGCATCCAAAATTTCAGCCACTTGCAGAAGCGACAAGCCGAACAAACTGCCTTCATCCAGCGTTCCAGGCCCTTCTAGCAGCACCAAATCGCCATCAACTTGGTGGCGATATTTTGCCAAAAGTGCTGGATAATCGGTTGCATCTTCCCCGCTTAGGCGTCGGTCGATCGTCTTTTGATCCAAACAAACTAACGTCGGTCGGAGGCGCTGGGGTGGCAGCGCAAGCGTTTGCGCCACGAACTCGACATCAGCATCCATTACGCTCGCATCTTGGACGTTAAAGCACGTTCCCAAGGGCTTACCATAGGCGATCGCTAGACCTTGCTCTTGAAATTGTAGAGCTAATCCCAAGATCGCGGCCGACTTACCACTGTAAGCCTCTACGGAGCCAACTATTAAATATCGTGCAGATTTCGGCACATTTCCACTCCCAAGCGAGTTATTCATCTAAGCGTAGCAGCTTACGATAAAAGGCTTGTGAAAAATCGGTCGTATGATGGCGGCGATAATTCGTCAGCAGTTCAATTAAGAAATCGACAAACTCATAATTTGCCATCATCACCTCATAGCTCAGTTCCGCATTCCCATCAAATTGCAGCCGACAGCGCGTCATGTCTGCTGGCAAATTAGAAACATACCAAGTTGCCAGAAAAGGAATACTCTCACCTCCCTCGATTTTGCGCTGTCCCTCTAACGAAGCATTTTGATAAAGGCTGATCGCGTAAGGTAGTAGATTCCGTTTCCCCCCTTGATAATAGGGAGCATAAACACCTACCACTCGTTGATCGGCGGGCTTAATTTGGTCAATGGCCATGCTTTACTCTTCCTTTGTCGTGCAGACTGCCTCAAGGATTTACCCAGAATCTCTCCAACAATAGTATTCCCAAAAACCCCTTGATGCGATCCAATTCGTTCTAGATTTTGAGCCTTCTGCGGTTGAAGCGTACAAAAGCGCTTCTCTAAGTGCTGAGTGCTTCTCTAAGTGCAAAGTGCTGAGTGCTGAGTGCTGAGTGGGGAAAAGAGTGCTGAGTGCTGAGTGAGTCTCATCCTTTGAGCAGTTCGCGCGCGTCCTCACCTGACTGAGTACAGCGATAAAATCCTAATTACCCATTCCCTAGTTCGCGATCCTTCCCCTAGAATGAAGGGCAACCGTGTGCCCTCATACTATCTAAGCAAGATGACTCCTCTGGTTGCCAACTACTATCTCACTTATCGGTGTAATGCACGCTGCCACTTTTGCGATATCTGGGCATTAGAACCCGGCAAAGAAGCCGATTTTG
>JAAHGE010000054.1 GCA_010672635.1 Desertifilum sp. SIO1I2
AGTCTATCTCGGCCTGCGCGGCATCCGCACCATGGCCGTCATAGATCTTCGCGACGATGGGTTGCTTTCCAGGTTTTACCCGTCCATCGCCAAGAGAGCGGTTGGGAACCATCAACCACCTGAACTCTTTGTTTATCGAGATCGGCGGTAAAAATGTGGCGGCAAAAATTACAGGCAAAGGCATCCATCAGGGGAAGTGCCGAAATTTGACCGTGGCGACAAACCGGACAAGTATAAACGCCGTGGTAGCTGAGGGAAGATTTTTCCTCCGAGAGACTGCGAGTTGATTTGTCATCTGCGTGGGAATGGGATTCAGCCATCAGCATCCTCTTTCTAATGCCAGACCAGGTAGTTTAAGTTAGGACTGTTTTTGTTTTAACGCAAAACTTCAGTCAGTGGACTTAAGACTTTTAGAAATTCCCCGCTAATTTAGGCATCCCCACAGGTCGGATCGCCTCTATGCCATTTTCTTCTAGGATGACTACAGGTTCTCCACCGGGAGTAATTTCAATGCGTTTCACCATAATTTGACCGTTGGAGAGAAATTCGCCAGGAACCACATAGCGATCGCTCTTTTCATCCGGTGCTTTAACAATTGCAGTAAAACTATTGCCATACTGCATCACGCCAGTGACTTGTACCGCATTGGCTCTAGAAGTCAGAGAAGATTCTGAGGCGAGGGGAACTAATCCCGGTAAACCCGGTAGATCGGAACTTGCGGGTGCTAAATTCGGAAGCGGGACGGTTTCCAACGCCGGTAAAGGCGGGACTTTAGCAATTAGGGGGGCTGCGGGAGTGCTGTTGGTGCTGGCGTTGCGGTTGGGGGGGTTGGGGGGGTTGGCGGCCGCACTCGGAGGAATGGCCCCTGGTAAAGGCGCGGGTTGGGGAATGGGACGAGCCGAATTGACTGCCTTGGGAACAACAACTGCGGTCGTGACGATGGGGTTAAACGGATCGCTGCGGCCGGCGGAAATTTGAGCGATGCGTTCCTGGGGATTGGTCGATTGAATTAAACCCGGTGCAGTGGGAGCTTGTGCGGCATTCGGTTGAACCCTCACGGCTGGGAGATCCGAAGACGGGGGGAATTGGGTCGTGGGTGCGGGTGCGGGGGAAGGAACCGCCTCTGCAACAGGGGATGGCGCGGGTTCTGTTGTCGCCGTATTTTCGCCACAACTCATTAATAACAGTGCAATGGCACTTCCTCCCAATATCCACTGATGCGTCTTCATTGTTGCTTCACCTCAATGCTTTTCATCAGAATAGCGGATTTGCTGGCGATGAACAGATTGTTTCTGGCGCTAGTGAGAAGATGAGGAAAATTTACAAAACAGTGGACAAACTTGTACTACAAATGTAGGATAGAGAAGGTTCAGTCTTTAAAAAATTTCCATGATACGTCTCGCCTGCTCAATTGCTGATAGCGCCGTGTCTCGCCAAACCGATCGGAGTTTGGCAGATGCATCGGCGCTGTTTGCGTTTGAGGAGATGTATCGGTTGGCTAGCAGTCTATCTGCTGGTAATGCGATCGCTAAATGGCTCAATTGGAATCGATGCATTCAGAGCGGGAAGTGCAGGAGTTTCTAGCACTCATCAGGTCAGACATCTAACGTCCTGAACCCCCGTCTCTGATTGTCAGAAGCGGGGGTTATTGTTTTGAGGAGTGTTTTACCCATGCAAGCTCAACCACCAAGTCCGCAACCACACATACTACAAAAACAAGTTGTGGTGTTTTCTAAGAATTATCTGCCACTTGCAAGAATTAACCTGAAGCGCGCAGTTGTTCTGTTAGTGACAGGTCAAGCAGAATCTCTGGAATTGAGCAATACTCAACAATGGGAAATTCGTTCTCCCAGTATTGTGCTTCAGATTTCCGAACATATTCGCCTCACCACGGGAAACCCCGAACGACATTGGAAGGTTCCTGCCGTTAGTCGTCGAGAAGTGTTTCGGCGCGATCGCTATACTTGTCAATACTGCGGTGCCACAAAGCATCTCACCCTAGATCACGTTATCCCCCGTTCTAAGGGCGGTACGCATACCTGGGATAATGTGGTGACAGCCTGCGAAAAGTGCAATTCTACAAAGAGCGATCGCTTGCTCCATGAAACGGGGATGACGCTTAAAAGCAAGCCGAAAGCACCCATGCATCCCGCCGTCGCTTTTGTCGAACAGTTCTGGAAAGAGCAACATTTAGCCGATAGTTAAAACAAAGGGGTAGAAATTAACTCTCTACCCCCTTTTTAGGTTTCTCGTATAGCAGTGCGATTTGAGGCGATACCCGTGAAAAAGACTTCCATTGGCTGATGGCGATCGACTCACGCTTTAATCCATTAGTGCCATCACGACTCGAACAAGTTGTTCTGGGTTAAGTGGTTTGGTGACATGGTGCTGATAGCCGTTCGAGATCGCTTGCTGGTAATCCTCCTGCCGTGCGTAGGCAGTAAGCGCGATCGCTGGAATTTGTCCGCCTTTCTCGGATGGTAAGGCTCGAATAAGCTGGATTAGCGCGAACCCATCCATATTCGGCATACCAATATCACTAATCAGGATATCCGGTTGAAAGAATTCCAGATTTGCCAGCACTTCAGCCGCAGAGCTTACGGTTAGAACCTCTGCCCCATATTGAGCCAGCAATACAGACAACAACTCACGGGCATCCGGCTCATCGTCCACCGCCAACACTCGCACCCCAGTCAGGTCTAGTTCTTGCTCTAGCGATTTCTCAGGTCGATTGCGATCGTCGGGTTCTGGTTCCAGCAATGGTAATTGCACCGTAAAGGTAGCTCCGTGTCCTTCTCCAAGGCTGTCTGCCCGGATAGTGCCACCGTGAGCTTCGACCAGATGACGCACGATCGATAGTCCCAGCCCTAATCCGCCATACTGACGAGTTGTGGTTGCATCTTCCTGTCGGAAAGATTCAAAGAGATGGGGTAGGAAGTCGGGATTGATGCCTTTTCCGGTGTCGCTGACAGTGATTTGTGCCTGATTCTCCACACACTCCAACCGAACCTCAACTTGCCCATGATTGGGAGTAAATTTGATCGCATTGGAGAGCAAGTTCCACATAATTTGCTGAAGCCGAGTGGCATCTCCTGAAATTCGTCCAGTTTGTAGCAGCACTGAATGCAGATAGATGTTTTTGGCAACAGCGGCGGCTCTGACCGTATCAATTGCTGACTCAATTACAAACACCAGATCAACCGTTGCCATCTCCAGACTCAGTTTACCGCGCAGAATTCTAGCAATATCCAGCAGATCGTCAATCAGTTGGGTTTGGAGTCTGGCGTTGCGTTCAATCGTTGCCAGGGCATCTGCTGTTCTAGCCCGATCAAACTTGCGAGTTTGCAGGAGTTTTGCCCAACCCAGGATGGGGTTGAGGGGCGATCGCAACTCGTGGGAGAGAACGGCGAGAAATTCGTCTTTGACTCGATTGGCTCGGATGAGTTCCTCGGTCTGTTGCTGTAAGGAGTGGAATAGTTCAGAACGTTCCAGCGCAATGGCGATCTGATCGCAAATGGCTTGAAACAAATTTTGTTCCGATGGGGTGAATTCCAGTCGGCTGCGGCTACCAAAGCTTAAGGTGCCATACAGTTTGTCCTGGGCAATCAGCGGTTGAGCGCAATAGGCGGTCAGACCGAGCGATCGCACCAGTTCCGATTTTGGATCGGTACATTGCTGAATGTGAGCCTGCATAATCTGGCTACGTTGCTCGACGGCTGTTCCACGAATTGCTACCCCAACATCCAGCCATGCAATTTCTTCCGCCTGTTCAGTAGAGATTCCGTCATAGGAGGTGAGATGCAATTTTTGTTGCTGTTTGTCCAGCATGTAATTGAAATAAATATCTAACCCAACCAAAGCTTTGAGATCTTCAAAGACAGATTGGATCAACGTTAAGGGTTGGTTAGTCGAGAGCAAATCACGAGTCGTTTCGTAGAGCAACTGAATGTGCTGATTGCGCTCCTGCAAATCAATTTCAGTTTGTTTTCGTGCGGTAATATCTCGCCATGCAATCACACCGCCTGTAATCTCCCCATTCGCGTAGATTGGTCCGGCGTTACATGAAATGGTCACTTTTGTCCCGTCTGGCTGTCGAAGCACCCATTCTTCATCTGTGATGATTTCTCCTTGCTGAACGGCTCGTGTCAAAGGCAAAACATCTCCCGTTGCAGGAGTAATACCATCAGCGTAGAAGATGCCCCACTTATCGGCATGTTCTTCAGCGGGAATGCTTTCCAGCACATCAGGAGAGCGGCCTGTCAATTGTTGACCATAACGGCTAACGCGACGAATGGCAACATTCGGGGCATCGGCGATCGTAATACCTTCAGGCACGTACTCCATCAGGGCATCCAGAATGTGCCGACCGGCTTCGGCTTCTGCTTCTACCTGTTTGCGATCGGTGATATCACGCCAGGTGGCAATGTAGCCATCACCAAACTTTGCGATGCGAATGTCGAAAGCTTTGGCTAAGCGTTGCTGCCCAAATTCGTATTCATAGATCAGGCTATCCTTCACCAGCGGTTGTCCCGTTTCAACCACCTGGCAATACTCGGCAAACAGCCCGCTGTCCCGGTGTCCCGGCAGCAACTCACATAGCCCTCGGCTGAGATGCTGTTCTTTTGGAATCTGGCTCGTGTGGCAAGCCGCATCATTGATATACTCAGCTTGAAAATCGACAATTTCACCTTGCTGATTCCGCACGGATCTGTAGACTGCGAAGCAGTCCAGCATGGTTTCAACGGATGCGCGAAACCGTTCTTCATTCTGCCGCAGTTGCTCTTCAAACTGTTTGCGATCGGTAATGTCTTCAGCAATCCCTGTAAATCTATAAATTTCTCCCGTCTCGCTGTAGAGTGGAAAACAGCGATCGCTCACCCAGCGCACATGACCGTTCGGCAACACAATTCGATACTCCTGGTCAAATTGACCGGAGGGCGCTTTCTCCCAGAAGGCTTGCTCGGTTGATGCTCGATCGTCCGGATGAATGTAGTTCACCCAGACTTGCGGATCTTCGTACAATTCTCGTGGATCGAGTCCCCACAGTCGCTCGTAGGCAGGGCTAACATAACGAATGTATTGGGTAAGGGTATCTCTGATCCAGAACACCGCATCAATATTTTCTGTTAACTGGCGAAACTGCTTTTCACTCTCCTGTAACGCTTGCTCGACCTGTTTGCGACCCGTAATATCGGTCACAGTACCGACATAGCCAATCAGATTCCCGTCGCTGTCTCTTTCTGGAATTGCCTGTCCAATCAACCAGGACACAATCCCCTGAGATGTTTGAAAGCGATACTCAGACCGGAATGGTAGGTTTAATTCTGCCGCACGATACCACTCGGCACAAACCCGATCGCGATCCTCTGGGTGCAGGGCATCCAGCCATCCCTTTTCCTTCGCTTCAATGGGTGTCAGCCCTGCTAATTCACACCAGCGATCGTTCGTGTAGAGACAGTCCCCCTGAGCATCGGTGCGAAAAATCCCGACTGGAGAGATTTTTGCCAGGGCAGCATAGCGTTGTTCGCTCTGCCGCAGGGCTGCTTCTACCTGCTTGCGTTCGGTAATGTCAATATCATTGCCGACCATCCGCAGAGGCTGCCTGTCTTCGTTGTAAAATACCTTACCCTGACTAAGTGCCCAACGAATTCTGCCATTCGGGTACAGGACGCGAAATTCGATCTCGTAATCTCCCCCAGTCGCAACTGCACGATCGATCGCTGTCAGGACGCGATCGCGATCGTCAGGATGCAACTGCTCCACAAACATTTGAAAAGAACCGTCAAATTCTCCGGGTTGTAGTCCAAATAAAGGCTCCAGGTTGTCTGACCACTGAATAAGTCCAGTCTGAATATTCCACTCCCATAGTCCAGTTCGGACAGCGTTCAGGGTTGATTTCAACTGCTCTTTGCTTTCCTGGAGGGCCGCCTGACTCTGTTGCAGTTGTTGCTGTAACCTGCAATTGGTTATCGTTAAGTCAATGGCGATTCGTAGGGTTTGGGCGTTGAGTTGGTCTTTCAGTAAATAGGTTTGTGCCCCTGCCGCGATCGCTTGTGCTGCAAGCTCCTCACTACTCTGGTCAACGATCGGAATCACAGGTAAGCTAGACTGCTGGGTGAGGCGTTGCAATTGCGCCAAAAATACCTGGTCAGCCAGGTCAGGTAGGGGATAGCCTAGCAGGATCGCATCGGGTTGATGCTGTTGCCACAGATCCAGCCCCTGCATTCCCGAAAATGCTTCCAGAATAGTGTAGGAATACTGGCGGTTTCGTAACAACAACAGCCGATACTGCTCCCTGCTAGCTGGAACACCATCCACAATCAGAACAGTACGCGAGGGAGAATCCATACTCAATCCTCTGGACGCTCGAACAGTACGAATACTTCAAACCAACGGGTATTGATGGCACTTGTGAGAAACAGAAAGCAGGCGATCGTTGGCATGGGGTAAGGTACTCCCTCTTAAGGAAGAGCTATACTACTTTCACCACCACTTTAATATGCCTGAGATAGGCTGAAGGCTTCCTGTAAGCACCCCTAAATATTTCTCATAGAAGTTTTGGAAGTTTTTAGTGGTGTCATCATAATATATTCCTCTGATTTTCATCTACCTTTTGAGAGCGTTTAATAATATGCTTGTCGCCCCTGGTGATTGCCCCATCCCTTGCTTAAACGCTTTGCTGAAGGATGCTTCCGATTCATATCCCACAGAAATGGCAACGGCACTTAACGGAATGCGCTGCGATCCTGCTGAGCGATCGCCTCTTGCTTATCAATAGAACAACCGTCACCATTTCTTTGTCTGTCTAGCTTTGACAGCTTTTGATGATTGAGGAATTAAAGATTATCCATAACCGATGAAGCCAAAGTTGGAATTCCCCAAATGAGCAGCTCGTCTCTTAAACCCTGAATTATAAAATGACCATCTGGGCTAATTGCGCTGGCATAGCAAGGCTTACTCTCCGAGCTAAAGGTATGCAAGCTAAGGGCATTCTGCCAATCCCAAACAACAATTGTGCCGTCTGTGCTGCTGCTCATGAGAATTTGCTCATCTTTTGCAAAGCTGAGAGAATGCACACCCGTCCTATGACCCGGTAGCGATCGCGTCATTTGTCCCGATTGCAAATTCCAAATATAGATATTGCCATCCTCATCGGCACTGATTAAGTGCTGTTGATTCGCTGTGACCAAAAGCGATCGCACCGCCGCCTGATGCCCTAGCAATTTACGAATTCGCTCGCCCGTTTGGTAATTCCACAGCCGAATTTCGCCATCCTTGCCACCACTCACCAGGGTTTCAAAGCAAGGAGCAAGGCTGGTAACGTCGCCTTGATGCCCTTCCAGCCGTCGTTCCTGACATCGCCGATCGTAGACTCGAATCACTTTACCGAAGGCATTAAACGCAAAGTCTTCATCATGGCTGAGTGCAACTTTGCCAGTGGGAGAGACAAAGGTTCCACAGCAGCGTAGACGTTTCTTTGTGGCGACATCCCAAACTTCGATCAGATCTGACTTGCCACCTTCCGTTGCATAACTGCTTTCACTCACCCATACTCCTGCCACACCTTGAAAAGAACAGACTAATTTTTGGCGATTTGGACTCAGGGCGATCGCCATATAGTCCCAAGGATCTTCTGCGATTTCTCCACACCACTCACCAGAAGGTAATTTCCAAAAGCCAATGCCTCGGTTATTCGCCGCAATTAGGGTTTGACTATCAGCGGTTACTGCTAAAAACGTTGGCTCGAAACATCCAGCAATAACTCGCAAACAGTTGCCCGTTTGCAAGTCCCAAAGGCGAATGCTGCGATCGCACTCCCGATCGTTCGGATGCTTCTGCCCACTACAGGTGACGGCTCGCGTGCCATTTTGATGGGTGGCAATATCACTAATAGGGGCGCGATGGGCTTTGATGGGTTTACAAACCTCCTGGCTGGTCGTGAGATCGATCGCCTGCACGAAAAACCCATCTGCTAGATTCGTGCGTTCAGCAAATACCAAAATTTGTCCGTCTCGGCTAACGTCAGCACTGTGAATCGGACGATAGCATCCAGTTTCAAGGCGAAAGAAGACAGGATGTCCATCGGTTAGTCGCCAAACCCTCAAATGGGTACGTTTGTTGTGGGCAGCAGTGAGTAATGTCCCCTCCGGTGCAAGCCATAAACGCTCATACCAGTTGCGCTCATCTCGAAAAAACTCATAGAGCCGATCTGTCTCCGGCAAATAGACTTTAATGCCTCCATAAACGATCGCGACAATTGCCTTACCATCCCCTCGAATTGCCAGGGTATTGCGGGGAAAAGGCTTGGGATAGTAGGACTTGCCTTCAGGACGATGGGGCAGGTCGGGTACGAGTGAAAACTGATGAACCAGATCGCCCGTTTCAGTGTGCCAGACTCTCACCAGGTTAGTAGTGCGCCCTGCAAACCATCGATCGTTCCAACTCAGTGTCCAATCCGTAAAATCAAAATCTCGCCCATCAATCGTACAAATTCGCTGGTCTGTACTTAAGTTCCATAGACTCACCATTCCGTCATTTTTGAGGTTAATGAGGGTTTGTCCATGTTTCGCCAGACTGATGTGTTTGCTCGATTCATCGGCGGTTAAAGTTCGTACCAATGCCCCTGTATCTGCATCCCAAAAACGTAGGGTTTTGCCATCCACATCTCGACCGACAATCGTTTTGCCATCAGACGTAAGGGCGATTTGGTTGAGATTTGGGCTGCTAAGCGTCGCTAGACGTTGAAATCCTGTGTAGTTAGGATGATTAGACAAGGGTAAGGTCATATAGTTAACGATAGATATCAAAAGTCGATCGTAGCCGAGCCATACAGCAAAACGCTTCCAATTCACCTGACTAATGGCAGAGTTTTACCTCAAAAAATTGCGATCGCCTGCTGCATATCGTCTTAGCAGTTCTGTCGCTTCGATTCGAGGACGTTCTGAGGGAAAAGCTGGATTGTTCTCTGCCAGATGGGATAAGCTCTGGTAATCGATCTTCATGGGTCATCACTGTAAACCGTTCTGTTCTTCAGCAGATTAGTTTGATAATTAACCGCTTCTACCAATTGAATCATCATGCTAGTTAAACTCTCAAAACACGGTGTTTGATTGTGTCTATCGCAAGATTCATCGCTACAAAAAATGGGGGCAGTTCTCTGCTGTTCTCGATTGCCAACAGTAAAACAGATATAAGCGCTCTCTTCCTCCGTCAAAGGAAACGAACCATTTCCCCAACTTCGAGCAATTTCGATCGCCCGTTCTAAGGATAATATATTAAAAATAGGTTGATAATGAATGCTCCAATTACTCTTTTTGGGATAAGGAAGATTGCCTAAGAATGCACCATTACTCCATTGATAAAGCTCGTACACTTCTTCTGACAGCTTGAAGGGTAAAACTGAAACCTGCTGTTCAATATTCTCCCGTTCCAATCCTACTTTTAAGAGTGGATAGTTTATAGAAGACAATGGCACAAAATCGGAAATGAAATCTAAGGCTTCTCTTAGGGTATCCATAGTATGTATCTATTAGATGAATGGTTGATTCAGTCGCGATCGCAACTCAAAATCCACTGTCCATCCTGGCCGCTCGTCAGTGCAATCACAGGTGCCTGGTGATAGGTGAGCGATCGCAGCAACCGTCCAGTGCGGGCATGCCATACTCGAATTTCATGGGCATGGGGCGAATGGTAGTTACCACGATCGCTCCGCAACAGGGTTAAAGGTTCATTCACTAGAATTCCCGGATGCGACCTGTTCTCCTTCATAGCCTTTTTCTCACCCAATTTGAAAACATCGCTGGATTTGCGGTCGAGGCGATCGTAGAGCCGCAGTGCCTTGAGCGAGAGCCGTGTGGCATTGGCAAAGCTATGGTAATCCTGAAATGATGCTGATTCTTCTGGAGTACCTGAATTATCCAAAATCATTGAGGTCAGCGTTGCAGAAGTTTGAACGCAATGTTTCGTCCTAGCTTTTGCCCATAGGCTAACTTACCCCAAAGTTGCGCCAGCGATTCCAGTAATCCAGAGTTGGTAAGTGAGCCTGCATCCACAGGTTCAAAGCCGATATCAGTAGCCAATTGGGCAGCGATCGCCTTTGCGTCGGCATCATCCCCGGCATAAAACATTGTCAGAGATTGGGAGCCATATTGGGGATTCGCCATATTTTCCCATCCGGTTGTGTTGAAGATTTTGACGACCTTTGTCTGGGGAACCCAGGTTGCCACTCGCTCTCCACCAGAAACGGGATGATGTTGGTCGGCATCGGCACTAAAGTTGGGGTTGGTACAATCCAGTAAAATCTTGCCCTCTAAGTGAGAGAGCATTCCCAGCGTTTCCTCAACCGCTCCCCACGGCAGCGTCAGAACAATCACCTCCCCAAAATCAACGGCATTCTGCAACGAGCCTGCTTTGGCGTTTCCTCCAGCGTCAGATAATCGTGCTTGCAAGTCGGGTGACTGCGGGTCTCGCGCACCCAAGCAGACTTCATGTCCTTGCTTTGCCCACGCCTGTCCTAGCGTGCCGCCAACATTGCCTGATCCTAAAATGCCGATTTTCATGGCTACCTCTATTAGCGAGTCCAGTAGATATTTAACATGATGAAAAATATTGGCAGTAATACTTGCAGCGTAATACTCAGCGGTGGATTCATAAATGCCAATGCCAACGCTAACGTGTAAGCAACTAATCCGAGAATGCCACCGCGAGTGACTTGTTTGACAACTCGTGGATTGGTCTCAGGACGAAGCAATCCCGGACTATACGCGATGTACCACCACATCCCATTAAAAACAATTGCCGTTACCAATAAAGTCACCCCATAAATTGCAACAGCAACAGAATCTGGTGCATACTCCCCTAACAGTGCGGTTGGAAAGGGAATAAACGTCAGACACATGAGGTAGAGGATGTTAATCCACAGCAACAAGCGATCGCCTCGTCTTGCATAGTGAAATGCATTATGATGAGCAACCCAGTAGGTTCCAATGACTAAAAAACTGGTGACATAGCTTAAGAGTTTGGGTGTGAGTTCCTGCAACCGAGGCAGTAATTCTGTTGTAACCTGGGCCGTTGGTATTTCAGGAACTTTAATTTCTAGAATCAGCAGGGTAATGACGATCGCAAAAACACCATCGCTGAATGCCTCAATTCGTCCTTTACTTAATCCTTCAGTGTCCAGAGAATCTCTACGTTCTCCCATCATGCTTTAAACTCCCAGAGCCTCAAGGACTAGCCGAGCCGCTGCTGCTCCAGAATATTGCTGTTGTCCAGTAATTAGGCGATCGTCTCGCACGGCAAAGGGTTGAAACCGTCCGCCGGTAATAAAATTAGTATTGGAAATTTGTTTCGCTTCATCCTCAATCCAAAACGGTTGAATTCGTTTGCCCACAAAGCTATCAGCATATTGTTCCTCTGAATTGGCAAAGCCAGTCCAGGTTTTTTCTTCCACCAGCAATTTTCCACTGGCAAGCTTTGTTTTGAGCAAAATGCAAGTGCCGTGACAAATCGCTGCCACAACCTTTCCTGCCTCATAGAACTGAGCAAATATCGTATGGAGTTTTTTATTGTCAATGAAGGTGTACATCGGTCCTTGACCGCCACACACGAAGATGGCATCGTAATCTGCCACATTCACGCGATCGATGCTGTTGGTGTTTTCAATCAAAGCCATGTGTTTGGGACTGCTCAAAAATCCCAAACTAATCAAATCATCAGCAGAGTAACCACTCGGATCGCGCGGATTGCTGAAGGAATCAATTTCTAATTTGCCACCATCTGGACTGACAATTTCGACCTGATAACCATGTTCCGTGAACTCGTAATAAGGATGGGTGAACTCCGATGCCCATACGCCAATTTGCCAGCCCGTTTGTTGAGAGATGGTGGGATTTGAGGCAACCAAAACGACTTTTTTCGGTTTGTCTGGATTGAGAATATTAATCTTTGCGCTCATGGCAACTCCTAACCTACTGACAATTAAGCGGTGTGCTGTACGCAATGCCACCTTTTCCTTATGATGGACAGACTAATGCTATTTGTCTAATCGATTATTGGTATGGCAAGTATCCATCACATGAATATGGCAGGGGTAGACCTGAACCTGCTGATAGTCTTTGATGCACTGATGCAGGAGCGCAATGTCACTCGCGCTGGGCAACGAGTGGGTTTGAGCCAACCCGCAACCAGTGCGGCACTATCTCGACTGCGGCATTTATTTGAAGATGAGTTGCTGGTCAAAACAGCAAGCGGCATGGAACCGACACCGAAAGCCTTGCAATTGGCGGAAACTCTGCGATCGCCCCTGTTGCAAATTCAATCTGCCCTCACAGAGCAGGATCAATTTATTCCAGAAACCTCCGATCGCATTTTTCGCTTAGGGATGTCGGATTATGCAGAACTGGTGCTGCTGCCAGAATTGATGCAACAACTGTCCCAACAAGCTCCCAACGTTCAAATTCAAGTGCGAGCTACAGACCGTCAGGAAGCCTTAATGCTGCTCGATGAGGATCGCATTGATCTGGCGATCGGCTTTTATCCCAATTGTTCATCCTGGCATCGGCAGCAGGTGTTATTCGAGGAAGAATTTGTTTGTGTGTGTCGTCAGAATCATCCTGCCGTTCAGCAGCAGTCGCTCACCTTGGAGCAATACCTGAATGCGGCTCATCTGCTTGTTTCGTTGCGGGAGGATCGAACTGGACGAATCGATCAAATTCTGGCAAATCAAAACTTACAGCGTCGCATCGCATTAACGATTCCACACTTTCTACTCGCTGGATTTATCCTGGCACGTACTGACTTACTGGCAGCATTGCCAAAACGATTGGCTCAGGTTTGGACTGACTTTTTGCCTCTACAACTCTTACCGCTACCAATGCAGGTTCCTGGCTTTGCGCTCTCAATGCTATGGCACAACAAGAATCACAATGAAGCGGGACATCAATGGCTACGTTCCCTTTGTGTAGCAAACATTTAAACAGATGAGACATAAACTTGATCGCAAGTTCAAGCACAGAAAATTCAACTTTTTAGCACCGGGCTATAGTCCAGAGCAGCCCGATCCCAATGTCCTAAATCCGCTGCTGCTTCGTAAGTGCTTTGCAAGAATGACAGCACCATTGCATCTGGATCGCTTGCCTGCCTTACGGCTTCATAGGGCAAGACGAACTCTTGCATCTCTGGGCTAAAGAATGCCTCCTGGGGTTGCACCGGGTAGTCTTTGAATCCTTCCGGGGCTGGATAAGCGTAGGCGTAAAACAACGCTTCGATCGCGTCTTTGCCAAACCAGAACCCGCAACTGCTCACCTCATGAGAGTAAGCCTCTCGCGTCACCCAATCTGCCATCCCTGGCACACCACCGGGATGTTCCGGCGCACGTCGTCCGGAGAACCGTGTTACTGCTAAATCGAAGCTACCCCAGAAGAAATGGACTGGGCTACACTTCCCAGCATAACGAGCGCGGAAAAGGGTTAGAAGGCGATCGCACTGTACCAGAATTCGCCAAAACCGCTGGGCACATTCTGCATCATAAGCCGCATGTTCATTGTCTTGCTCGAAGGGAATGGGATCGGCGATTTCCTGGGGTACTGTCCAAATCTGTACATCAATCCCAATCTCCTTGAGGGTACTCATCACGGCTTGATAGAAATCCGCCACAGAGCGAGGTGAAAGTGCGATCGTTCTGGCAACCCCGTCACTCGTCTCAATTAATAAATGATGATTTAGGAAATCAAAGGTGATTTGAAAAGTCCGAGTTCCATAGGGAATCGCTGAAGTGGTCAAACCCCGTGGCGTAACATACAGAGTCGAATGCCACCAATGATTCACTTTAGGAGCAAGGGATAACCGAATCTTGCCAATGATTTGTGTCCATAGATGAAGGGTTGTATTCGTATCTTGCCAAGCTGCAACGGGCAACGATGGCCAGATATCAGTCGATGGGGATGGCAGGGGAGTAGCCATGATAGAAACCTCTATGCAAATTAAGGGCAAATTCGGTAATCAATGCCAGAGCTATTTGTCTCAAGGATAGGTCTTGAGCGGAAACTATCCAATTTTCGGCAACACATCTTGAAAAAGGATCTGTAAAAGTTGCCGTCCTTGAGGACAGCTCCAATCTTGAGCCAGTTCAGCCATCAGCGTGTTGGTTGTTGAATGACCAAGCGATCGCTTCCCCTGTTTTCTGGGGATCGCCTACACTGCCATTTGCTGCGGCA
>JAAHGE010000540.1 GCA_010672635.1 Desertifilum sp. SIO1I2
ACAGCAAGGATTTATCCTGTGGATGCGACGTAACGGCTATTGCGTTATTTCCAAAGACCTCGTTCAACTTCCCGATGACTCCAAGAAAGCAAATTTAGATGTCGAGATAGCAGTGGATATGATGGCTCTTGTCGGTTCCTACGATACCGCAGTCCTCGTCAGTGGAGATGGCGATTTAGCCTATGCGGTCGATGCAGTCAGTTATCGCGGCGTGCGGGTTGAAGTGGTTAGCTTGCGGTCAATGACCAGCGATAGCCTAATCAACGTTGCCGATCGCTATATCGACCTGGAATCGATTAAAGAAGACATTCAGAAATCTCCACGCTCTAATTATTCGTATAGACCATTATCGGGAATTAGCCTAATGGAGGAACCTGACCAAGGATAGAGATTTTGGAGACGATCGGTTAAAACAAAATCAGTATCCCGCTCGTCTCCTAAAAGCAAACCTCGCCTTCCTCATGATCCCCAATCTCCTGTCGAACAAAATCGCAATTCCCACTCCAGCACTCTGTTTAACCCTTGCAGCACTCCTCGCTAGTACCAGTGCCTGTAGCGGGAACCGTACCGCCGAAAAAATTGCCCAAGATTCCTCAGCAGCACAGCGATCGCAAACCAGCCTGATCTTCAACGATGTCACCCTAGAACAAGTAGACGAACAGGGAAGACTGGTTTGGAAAGTAGAAGCCGCACGCGCCACCTACAGCCAAGATGAGAAAATCGCCTTTGTGGAAAATCCCGAAGGCGAACTTTATCAAGATGGTCAACTCGTGTTTCGAGTCGTCGCCGAACGCGGCGAAGTGCAGCAGGATGGTCAACAAATTTTTCTCAAAGGCAATATTGTCGCAACCGATGTCCAAGATGGGACCGTCTTGCGCGGAAAAGAACTGGAATGGCTTCCCGATAGCGACGAGTTAATTGTGCGCCACACCATTACCGGAACGCATCCACAAGTCAACGCAGAAGCTAAAGAAGCGCGGATGTACAGTCGGGCCCGACGCATGGAGTTAGAAGGGGAAGTCATCGCCACCACCGTCGAACCGAAATTGCAGATGCGAACTGAAAAGTTGATCTGGAACATGAAGGATAACAAGATTATCGGCCCGGTTCCGGTAGAGATCGATCGCTTTGCTGAAGATCGCGAAGATGCAGTCATTCAACAAGCGCAGGGTCAAACGGCGGAGGTGGACTTAGAGGCAAAAACGGCCCTCCTCAAGCAAGATGCGTATTTAGCCTCTATAGAACCGCCAATGGAAGTTAGAAGCGAGGCGGTAACTTGGAATTTAGAATCTGACCTGGTAGAGTCGCCCGGATTCGTCAATGTCGTGCATACTGAACAATTAGTAACCCTAACGGGCGATCGCGGTCGAGTCGATCTCGCCCAACAAATCGCTTATTTAGTGGGAAACGTGCGCGGTATCGGTCAGCGCAACCAATCTCAATTAGGGGCCGATACGATTACCTGGTCTTTCCCCACCCAAAAAATGGAGGCCCAAGGGAACGTCACCTATCAGCAAGCCGATCCCCCCCTGAATCTCAGAGGCGCAAAAGCTGTGGGAAGCTTAGAAAATCAAACCATTGTGGTCAGTAGTGGCAATACTAACGGCCCAGTGATTACCGAAATTATCCCTTAGCCACTCTATTCGACTTTTCCACCGGGTAAGGTAACGGTGACGGTGGTTCCCTGTTGAAGCTGGCTGTCAATCTGGATTTGTCCATTATGATTTTCCACAATAGCTCGCGCGATCGCCAGTCCCAACCCCGATCCTGTGGTTTGACTCGGTTCGCGCAGGCTGCTGTGCGATCGCGCCGGATCGACCCGGTAAAATCGATCGAACAGATGCGGTAACGCTTCTTTGGAAATGCCAATTCCCGTATCCTTAACCTTCACTTGCAGCACAATTCCCCCAGTTTTAGCCGCAAACTGCTCTAACTCCACATCCACCCCACCGCCCGCAGGCGTATACTGCAAGGCATTACTCACCAAATTGGTAAACAGGCGCGTCAGTTGATCCCAGTCGGCTTGCAGAGAAAACGCCTCAACTTCTAAAGGAAAACTCACGCCCTCTACAACCGCAAATTCCGCTAACCGATCGACTAACTCTAAATTCAGCTTAATCTCTTTTGCCTTCGCCGTCAGTTGTTGTTCTTCTAGCACCTCAATTAATAGCGCATCGAGGGGAACGGATTGCCATTTCGGTTCCACAATTCCACTATCTTGACGCGCCAGAAATAGCAAATCGTCTACTAAGCGACCAATCCGACGGGTTAAACGCTCAATCACCTGTAAAGAGGAGCGTTGATTGCTGTCAATCTCTGGATCGGCAAGAGCAGATTGAACGTTAGTTTGAATTGTGGCGATCGGGTTTCGCAGTTCGTGAGACGCATCTGAGGTAAACTGGCGCAAGCTGATATAAGCCGCTCTCACGGGTTTCATTGCAATATCGGATAGCAACCAGCCAATTGCAGCGACGGAGATTGCCATTAAACCAATCCCTGCACTTAAATCTACCATAAGCTGGCGGCTCGGTTTGGTGACTTCAAACCACGGATGGCTGACGCGCAGATATCCTAAAACTTGGCGTCCTTTCTGCACGCGTTCGGTAATTTGCCGCAACAAGATTTCTGAGTGGGCGTTCGGATTATTGGAACTCCAGTCGCGATGGATCGCACGCACGGTTTCTCCAGCGCGGTTGTAATGAATAGGGATTTCTAAGGGTTCGGAAAAGGTAGACCATACTAATTCGCCAGTGGGACTAAACCACTCTAAATCGATATGATCGTCTTCTGCTGCTTCGGCGTTGTCTCGGAAACTCGCTTCTAAGTTAATCCGATATTCCAGGTTGTCTGGAGATGATTGCACGGCTTCAAAAATGAGCGATCGCTCTACAATCTCTACCACATGATGTAACGTATCATCAATCCGTTCGACTAGGGTATTGCGAACATACAAATACACCCCCGTTGCAAAAAACAACATCAAAACGGCGGTGACAGTTGCATACCACAAAGCAAGGCGGCGACGAGTAGCTTGAAACATTTCTGAGTGCTGAGTGCTGAGTGCTGAGTGCTGAGTGAGGAAGAGGGTGGGGGGGTGGGGGGAAGAGAGTGCTGAGTGCTGAGTGCTGAGTTGAAAGTGCTGTTGCGCGGTCAGGCGTGCGAAGCAGTGTGCTGAGTAGGGAGAAAAGAGTGCAGAGTTAATGACAATCAAGTTCTCCTATCCCTTCTTCCCCAACCCCCAACTCCTAATTCCCAATTCCCTTCTTTCCCCCATCCTAATTAACGGGAAACTTTTCAGCAAGGAAGGCTTCAGCAGTTGGGCGAGTTGTGATTTCGCCGTCTAAGGTTGCAGCTAATAGTCGATCTAGAATTTGTTTGAACTGGGGACCGGGTTTGTAGCCCATTTTTTTGAGGTCGTTACCATTAATGGGAGATTGAATTTTAGAAAGTTTTGTGATATAATTCCAGATTGATTTTCGGACATTTCTGGCGCTTTGAACGCCAACCAAAATTAAAGTATATAAATCCTCGTTTTGCAAGAGTTGAACAATTTGACTCGGAGATTGGCATTGGGGGAGGCGAGATTGGATAACTTGATTGCGAGTATCTAAATGTCGCAGCCGAGTCAGACTTTCATCAGGTAATTGCAAATTCTCCGCAACTTTAGCACGATGTTCTA
>JAAHGE010000541.1 GCA_010672635.1 Desertifilum sp. SIO1I2
TCAAGAATAGGGCAGAATAGCTTTGGTTGGGAGAAAGTCCTTGGGGGGTGGGTTGAGTTAAGCTAGACTCCTTTGGGGAAAACCATTCTTCTTTTTTCACTTCGCTGGATAAGCCGCGCCAAACGCCGGAGTTTTCTAAAACTGATCTTTGCTTAATTCCGGTGACGATGACTAGGGGACGGTTATCGCCTTCTGGAAGTTGATAGTGTTGCAGTTCTTCGCAGAGAATGCTAATTTGTTCGGCGGTGTTGGGGGCTATTTTGCGTTTTTTAATGGGAGAACTGTTTTCTAAAGGGATAGAAGTTGAAGTATTCTGGAGTTGCTGAAAGTGAACCTCAAAGCCAGTTGGATTTTGGTCGTTTAAGGTGACTGGAATGGGGAAGTTTTCTTGGAGCAGAGAAATAGCGATCGCTCTCAGCTTCTCCTCAGTTTCTAAGGTATTCTCTCCCACCCATAAAACGGACGTACGGATTTTGCGATCGCAGAAATCTAGGCTGCCAGAATCTAACCCGGTTACAAATAGGATTAATTGGTAATTGTAGCGACCTAAAACAATAGAAAAGGCTTCGCTTTGAATTAAATTGGTGATTTTATACGCACTCAGAATTGACGGCTTTTGAGGAACCCAACAATAACCGTTATCCTGAGAGAATCCGCGACTTCTGACATAGGTATCCATTTCTATTTTACCTCAATTTTAACCAATTTTCTCCTTGTAAAATGGCAAAACCGCCATTTGATTTACAATCTTTGGCAAATTCGCGAATTGCATCTTTGAGGTGGTTATCTAAACCTAAAATCTCCCTTAAAAAATCAAAATACTTCCAGCGTTTTCCTTCTAAATGCAACTTGAGAACAAAACGCAGTAAATAACGTAACGGCTGTTCGCTATCTTTGGGACTATACTCGGCATCATGACTCACTTTGCGAAAGATAAATAGCGGCTTCCCATTCATTGTATCAATGCGAGAAAAAACAACCGTTCCCACCGTTTGGACAGGCGTTACCACAACCGCAACTTTAGGTAACAGCGCCTCGGAATTGAGCAAATCAATCAGCTTACTATATCCTTCCTTAATTCTCCTTAAAAGTTCCTGCGCCGATTCTTCCGTTTGTAAATACTTTTCGCATTTCACAGGTGCTAGAATGACCAGGCGCGGCGAATCCAAATCTTGATATACGCGTTGAAATAGGTTGGTAATTTGTTGCGGACGATTAATTTCATCGTGCCATTGACCGTTCTTTTCCATTAAAGCCGGAGTATTAATCGTAATAATCGCTGTCACGGACTCTTTTAAGAACTTTTCTACTTGTTCCTTATCTTCGCGGGGACGTTTTGCGCCGTGCCATTCTCCGGGATAATCTTGAAAATGGAGTTGTAAGGAAGGTTTTGCACCTTTTTTACCTAAATCAAAGATAAAAGACTTTTCCTCATCCGTGCTTTCCGTCCATCCCTTCATTTCAAAGCTATCGGGAAGCGTCTTTAATTCGGCTAACCGTTCTTGTAACAACGCAGAACTCTCTAAATCTGGGGTAAGTTGCAAATTGGTTTTGCCAATGGTACGTTCAAATTGCTCGTACATCGCCGTCAGAAGGCTGGTTTTACCCACCCCGCTAGGACCGAGCATGGTAATTTTAAGGATAGACATCGGAAATTAAGGAAGAAATTGTAGGAAATGGGGTTGATTGGCCAGAGTAACCCGCTGTACTGAGTCTAACCATTCTCGGCGGATGCGATCGCGATCGCCTAATTGCCTAAACTCATCTTTCCACACCAAGTCGCGCACCTCTTCAAGAAAAATTCGCCACTCCGTTTTCGCCCCTTCCGCCCGCAGCACCCGATCGACAAATTCCTCTACAATGGCAAAAGCGGCTTGACTGGGTTCGCACAGCAAATCTTCTAACGCCGTTTCGCAGCCATAAACCGCTTCAGCGTGGAGGGTGGCGAGGTTGACTCGTACTTCCTTCGCAGACGGAGACTTAGATAACTGGAGAGGAGTCGCATCGGGTGTGAGTCCATCCAGATGCTTGCGGATGCGATGCTGGATAAGTCCTCGATAGGAAATTTCAAACTCTGCGAGGATTTGAAAACCTAGTTTTAGCTTACTCAGGCGCGAGGGGAGGCGTTGCGCCAAGTCGCAGAGAAACTGATAATCTGTAGCGGGGGAAAGTTCTCCTAAACGACCTTGTGCGATAAACACTTCGGCTACTTGAGATTTTACCCGCAATAGCGATCGCTTTAACCCCTCATCTAACGATAAAAAGTGTTGCGACAGATAGGCGCGAACCTCATTAAGATAGGGATAATAGGCATTGGCATAACCCCCGGCTGCATCTCGTCGGGTTTCAATTGCTTCTAGGGTGGGTAAACCGGTATCCTGGCGACAGCGTTCTAACGCCTGTTCGACTTGTTGCTTAAAGTCGATATCTTCTGAGTTTCGCTGTTCCTTGAGTTCCCGCAGCAGTTGTTCTAAGCCTCTAGTTATCTCATTCCACAGTTGCGCGAAAAGAGTTTCAAACAGGGGAAACCAGTTTTCCCGTGGGGTGGCTTCCCCAAAGGCTACCCTGGCTTTCTCTAATTCTGCACTGACTCCCTGTTGCAGTTGCTGCACTCTTTCTTGGCAAGCTGTAGCATAGGATTGGTCTAGACTAGCAATCTGGTCTGCGAGATAATCTAAGATACGGTCTAGGACTTGATTGGCTTCCTGCGGTTCGGCACAATTAGCAACGAGACACTCAACAACATTCAAATGCTTCTCAGTTAGCGTCTCGGCTAAATCTTGGCAATTCCTGCTATTATCCCCATTACTCGAACCCGCTAGCGTCCGGTTGAGAATCATAAACGACCAGCGTTCTAACGGCAATTCCGTTAAGGCATTACGAGCAGTATCATAGAGACGGACATCAACATCGGCCCAGTAGTCACCTAAAGATTTTGGCATTCGGACGAATAAAACCGCATCAATATCCTGTCCGAGGGTTTGAATCAGTCGTTCCTCATCGCCTATCCCAGTATCGCCTAACCCTGGCATATCCACTAACGCCACTTGTCCAACTTCCGTATTGGGGAACGTACAGACAATTTTCACTTCCCGAACCGCCAGGTAATTGAAGTAAATGCGATCGCCTTTTGCGTTATCCTGAGCCACATACTCGCGAATCTCTTGTTTGGGGATGCGACGGGGAGAACTTTCGCGCAACCAATGGCGATACTTCTCTAAATGGGTATGGTAGCGGCGCAAGTGTTCGTATTTTGCACCCGCCTCTGCACCCTGTACCTGTTTATCCGGTAAAGGCTGGTTGGCAAATTCTGTTAAACTCAGCGGTGCTATCCCTAACTCTAACTGCTGATAGTAGGGATGAATCACCTCAGTTAAAAAAGACCGTTCGCTGTGAAACCAGACTTCCCCATAGGTCTCCAAATTAGGGTTATGGTGAATTGTACTGCGAACTCCGGTGCAGTGTTGGCGATCGCCATCAGGAATTTCCGCCGCCGTTAACCCGGTTAAACTCTGCAATAGGCGACTTTTACCTTGCCTTGCCCGTCCCACTACCCCTAAATTAAGAGTATCGCGAGAAAACCTCACCCTCAGTTTCGCCAACGCATCCAACTCGCGATTAATCTGCGAAACTGGGGAAGTCAAATCCAATTCCGGCAATATCATACCCGGACTCG
>JAAHGE010000542.1 GCA_010672635.1 Desertifilum sp. SIO1I2
TTCTCAAGATTTACTGAGTAAATCTTGAGAGTAATTTGAAAGGAATTGGAGATTGCCTAGGATGCAGTTGACTGGGTTTCTAATTTCATGAGCAACTCCAGCAACCATTTGTCCTAAACTTGCCATTTTTTCGGTTTGAATCAGTTGAGATTGGGTATTTTCTCTAAGCAGTTGCGTGGTTAACTCATGGATGTGAGATTGAGCGACTAATAGGCGATGGATATCGAGCAATCGGTATTCAGTTTCGCTTAATTGCACGACGATTGGCTCGTACAGATACTCTGGCGATCGCTGTAACGAACGACGCGCAGCATCGACAATTAGAGTATTGCCTGGAAACGTCAAAACTTGCAGTTGGTTCTCCGCCAGACGGTGCAGAGTGTTGATCGGGCGTTTGAGAAATAATTCTAAACCATAGGGGCGGCTGAGGTGTTCTAAAAATCGTCGCCGCGAAATCATGCCGACAAATTTATCTTTATCGGTTAAGATTGCACCGGGTAAAAGCGGATTTGCTTCTAGGGTTCTTTTGACTTCTTGTCCGAGTTGAGACAACTCAACCTGAAACCGATAAAGCGGTAGCTGTTGCAGCGTTGATTCTAAGGTAAGATTCATCCCTTCGTTTTCTGTGTAAGAAACAACGGGCGGATAAGGGCGTTGAATTTTAACTACCATAAAGGTTTAGCGCTTAAGGTAAAACCGGCTCCTTTAGCATAAGCAATTTCAAACAGGGTTTGAACTTAAAACCGGATTCTTTTTAAGACTTTTAAGATCTGCAACCCCGCGTCCGAAGGCTCTTAAACTGGTCTTAAACTATTAACCTGAATTTAAACTTTGGGCTATGCATCAACTCATTGAAGGACTGAGAACAACGCGATCGCGCCCTTGTTTTTTAGCAGCATACAAAGCGGCGTCTGCGGCTAAAATTAGATGAGAAGCGCCTGCATTCCCAAACGGCACTGTTGTGGCAACCCCAATACTCAGGCGCACAAAACCACAAGGGGAATGGGGATGGGCAATTTCTAAAGCTTGAATCTCCGCCTGAATAATTTTAGCCACTTGTACGGCTCCGGTTGCTCCAGTATTCGGTAAAATAACGGCAAACTCCTCGCCGCCATAGCGAGCCACCAGATCGGCGGGCCGCTTCACGGCTTGGCAAATGGCTTTAGCAACTGCTTGCAAACAGCGATCGCCTGCTTGATGACCGTAGGTGTCGTTGTACAGTTTGAAATAGTCTACATCGCAGAGAATGAGCGAGAGGGAAATTCCCTCCCGCGCTAGGCGATGCCATTCGCGATCGAGGTATTGATCGAAGCGCCGTCGGTTCGCAAGCTGGGTTAAAGCATCCAGACAGGCGAGGCGTTCTAACTCCTGATTGGCAGTTTCTAAATCGCGATAGAGTTGGTTGAGCAGTTGCGTGGTGAGTTTGAGAATTTTAGATTGGCTCACCAGCAGTTGTTGGGCGTCTAGCAAGCGATAGCAATTGGATAATTTCACCACCAGCGGTTCGTAAAGTAAATCGGGCGATCGCTCTAAGGCTAAACTCGCGGCTTCTGTAATTGCCATTGTCCCTGGTACCACTAAAGCCTCCTTTCCGGCGAACCGATGTAAAGTCTTTAACGGACGTTTGAGAAACAACTCTAAACCGTAGGGACGGCTCATCTGTTCGAGAAAACGCTGTCGCGAAATCAGACCGAAGAATTGACCCCCCTCGGTCAAAATCGCTCCAGGTAACAAACGATTCGCCTCAAACGCCCTGGCAACTTCTATACCCACTTGCTCAACTTCCATCTGGCAGTTGTGGAGCGATAGCTCTTGGAGTGTAGAATTTTGAGAAAGCTCAGGCATAAAATTCAGCACGCTCGCAACGATCTGACACTCAATATCGAGAGAATTTCGGTTCTAGGAGGAAGCAGACTCCGGTGAAGTGTTGAGTTGCACCTCGGTTGAAGAAACAACCTGAGATTCGTTTTCCTCGTTCAGCGTTGCTTCCAAGTTGGCTAAAAGCAGTTTGAGTTTCATCCGCCCCACATAAGGCCACCCCCCATTCGCTTCAATTTCTCGTAAAAAGTTATAAAGCTCTTGGCGGTTATTGGGTAGAGCCTCTTGAAACAGGCTATCTCGAATCTCTTGGTGAACCGCTTCTAGCGATCGCAGCAAGTGAAGCAACGCCCACGCATCCCCGCGACTGTGTTGAGCCAGTTGGCGGATGCTATCGGTTGCTTGTTGCAGTTGGTCTTGCCAGGTTTCTAGAGGAGAACCTATCCCATTATTCATCAGCAGCTCCTTGGGAAAACACCTACCTCGTGCAGCAGGTGAGCGTCATTGAATCTTAGTCTCCTTCAATTTAGCCGGGAATTGCCCAAAATTCAGGGCTGACGCAAGACGGCTATGGGTAAGGGCTAGCCAATCGAGAGAATAATCCGTACAGTAGCTCTATTGCTGAGAGCGATCGGCCTTTGATATTGTGATTCGGGCGATCGCATTTTATCTGGCTTGCGGTCGGCTTGGCTCTTTGTGGCACTACGGCGCAGGTTGTTGAGAAAAGGGCGATCGCTCTGGTAATCTTTCAACTTTGCACTCAACTCAGTTCGAGCAGTAGAGTGATTGTGTTGAACCAATGGCGATCGCTCTGATCCGATTCAACAGGAAGTGCAGAAACTTAGATTGCTCAGTAGTTGTTGGGCAAATAGCGATCGCTCTGGTAATCTTTCAACCTTGCTCCTGACTCAGTTCAAGCAACAGAGTGATTGTGTTGAACCAATGGCGATCGCTCTGATAATCTTTCAACCTTGCATTCCATTCAGTTCGAGCAACGGAGTTATTGGATTGAATAAATGCGATTTCACTATGTCGAAACCCTTCAAATGAACGTATCAGGGCAAAGCCTTAAAGCCATAATGAATGGTGGGCAGATATACACTCAAGTCTACTCGGTACTGAAGAGTCAAATCATTTTATTTATTGCGTTGCATCTCCTCTCGAAGTTTCTCTTGAAATTCAACTTCTTTAATTAAAGCTTCACTGAAACTAGAATGGAGTCTTACAAAAGAATGAAGAGGGTTTTGTTGTGACTCTTTGTAGAAATTGAATTCAACTAATACATAAAATGACAGAAGTATAGAATACTACTTTCTGCCCCCATTTTTTCTGTCTTAAGCTTTCTTTCAGCACTTCTGCGCTGATATAGCGTTTCTCGCATAACTGAGGTACACCAAGACTTCTGTTATTGATTCACTGTGATGTTATTCAATAAGTCATAGCCATAGCTGACAAGTTGCCCATCGGGATGGGTAATTTCAGTCAGGCGATCGCTGTTATCGTAGCGATATCCGGTGCGATTTCTGAGTTCGTCAATCTTGGTTTTGACCAAGCTATTCTTGTAATACTCAGTCTGGCTTCTGGAATTGCCTGTTAAGAAAGCAGGGGTACGATCGGGATAGATAGCGCCAGTCCAGTCTATAGTAGCAAGGGTTTGACTGGGAGCGTGAAGCGAAGCTATCCCGAAGGGAGTCGCGCTAACCAACTGAGACAGCGCATCCACTCCATCGGGAAATAAGGCGGAGCCGAAGCAGCTCAAACCTCCTCCACACCCCAGGTGGCTGCTGCCCAGTTCTTGGCATCTGCCTAGCGGCCTACTCCGCCCAAGTTCCGACAGGGTCGTCACTTTCAGC
>JAAHGE010000543.1 GCA_010672635.1 Desertifilum sp. SIO1I2
CGACTCCCCACCCCCGTCATCTGAATCACGCCGTTATTTTGGCTAAAGGTAGTATTGGGAAAGGTATTAAACACGGCAGCCAGTAGCGAGTTAATCCCATCTCCCAAAACGCCTCCCTTGATCCGGCGCATATAGAGTTTGCCTTTAATCGGTTGTTGAGATACCGCCGAAGTTGCCGTTAAGTCGCCAATGGTTTCAATCGCTGTAATCAGGTAGAGGAGAATAAAGGGAATAAAGGCTGCAAAGTTAAAACTCATGCCATAGCGGAAGGGAATGGGAATGCGGACTAATGGCAGGCTGCTGAGGACGCTAAAGTTAACGAGGCCTAGGGCAATTGAAATGATATAACCCATTAATAAACCAATGGCAATCGAACCCATTCTGAGGTAGCGGTTGCCGGAAATGTTCAATAAGACGATGGAAATCATAACAAATCCCCCTAAGGCAAGGTTTTGGTAGCTGCCAAAGGTGCCATTCTGTTGTGCGATCGCACCGCCTGCTAAACTGAACATTCCGGTTCTAATCAAACTCAACCCAATAATCATGACCACCGTTCCCGATACTACCGGGGTAATGATGCGTTGAGCGAGGTGTAAAAAGCGGCTTAAGATAATTTCGACAAAGGAACCAAAAAAACAGACTCCAAAAATTAAGGCGAGGGCTTGTTGGGGCGAACTTCCGCCTTGAATTGCCGCAGTCCCTACGCCAATAATGGGGCCGAGAAAAGCAAAGCTGGTTCCTTGCAAACTCAGCAATCCAGAACCTACTGGTCCAATCTTTTTACACTGGATGAAGGTACAAATCCCGGATATAAACAGCGACATACTAATGATGTAGCCGGTATTTGCAGGATCGACACCCAGGGCACTACAAATAATTAAAGGGGGAGTAATAATGCCTACAAACGCGGCAAGAACATGTTGGAGGGCAACAAATAGCGACTCTGCTATAGGCGGTTTGTCTTCTAGTCCATAGAGCAATCCCGTATAAGCGATGGATTCGCGATTTTCTTGAACTTCTTCTACTATGAATTCCCGATCCGAAGGCGTCATACTTTCTCCTAAGCGATCAATGGTTGTTTATTAGGGTTGCAATCAATCTGACTGGCGTTTGTCTTACAGACTACAAAGGATATTTGAAGTCAGGCTAAATCAAGTCGCGTAGGTTGGGTTGAGATCCGAAACCCAACCTAACCCTTGCTGCTGTTGGGTTACGCTAACGCTAACCCAACCTCCGACAGCCTAGGACTTTCAGCAGTGAGTGTCAGTCAACGAGCGCTATTGTACAGTCGTCGCCTCCTACGGAAGAGGCTGTAACTTTTGTTCCTAAAGACCCTGAGCCAATTTGATCCAGAGACTTTACAGCTTTTTGTATGCAGTATACAATTGCTCCTTAGAGTTTAATCAAAAACAGGAGAAATACTGTACCGGAGAATACAAATTTGACTTTTTCTTGGCTATGACTTGTTTCCATGAGTTCATAGCTTCAGTTTCCGTGCGACAAAAAGGTTCGGCATTCTGAAGTAGAAGTACAATCAACACTCAAACAAAGCGTTAGGTCTTAACAATTTATTTGGATTTTTCCAGCTACAAATCTGCTTGTCAAGTCGCCTGTTTACTGCTAGAAAACTTTGTGTACTTTCAACCGAATTGTAGTTGTTAATACATAAAGCCCGAACAAGTTGAGGCTAGGATGTTGAGCTTGAGATGGCCGCCATCTCCCTCGTTTTCGGTTCCCCAAAAAAGTTAGTCAACTATTCAGAATTAGGAGTCAACTGACATATGCTCAAATCAATGAGCGCTAAATTTGCCGTGCTAATTTTGGCTTTGTTTTTACCGCTAGTGGTTTGGAGCGCCAGCCCCAATCTAGCTCAAGCCGATAAAGCCGTTAAAGCAATTTCTTTCGATCCGGCAAGCGAGATGGTAAACGTGGCAACCATCTACGAAACAACACCAACCACTCAAAAAGAAGTGGTTTCAGAAATTCTTAAATCCAGTAAATCGATTACCAAAAAAGCGCCCGGATTCAGCAGTCTTTCTGTGCTGCAAAGCCAAGATGGCACGCGAGCGATCGCGCTAACCCAATGGCAAGACCTCGCCAGCTTTGAAACCTTTTTAGCGCAACCCGTCGAAGAAAAAGAAGCCAAAAAAGAGAAAGAAAAAGACAAAGAGAAAATCGCGATCGCCCCCTTGCGAACCGTCGTTTTCACCGTTGCCCAAACCCAAGCCCCTCAAGGCATGGTTCCCTCCCTGCGCGGAAAAGAAGCCCTCGTCCAATTTGACGAATTCACCGTCCTCGAACCCGACGATCTCAGCACCGTACTCGACAGCGTAACCCAAGAATTGCCCAGCATCACCCAACTGTATCCCGCCCCGCGCTCGGCCGTCGTGCTGCAAAGCCCCGAAAGTCACGACATCGCCCTGCTTGCCAACTGGGGTTACAGCATGGAATATGACGATCCCAGCCTCGTCCCCACCGTCGATTTACTGCCCGAAGAGATGGCTTCCCTCACCGAGAGCGATCGCCACCTGTACCAAGTTGTTAAAATCAGTGCCGCCAAACCCGAAAAAGAAAAAGACTAATCACAGAACTCTAAAAACCCACTTTGCCAACCCTCCCAGAGTCACTGCTTAGATCCACTCTTTAGCAACCATGACAGTAAGCTCGCCTCCCCATTCCTCCTTCAGCCTCAGCAGCTTCCTCCTGAGTAGCGCCCCCATTGGCTTCCTCTTGAGTTGGGTTGCAGGATTCGTGGATACGGCTGCATTTATTATCCTGTTCGATCTGTTCACCGCCCATGTCACCGGAAACCTGGCTCTCGCTGGATCGTTTTTCGCCAATTCCGACGAAGAAGGCACCCTCACCCGCCTCGTCATGATTCCGGTATTTATGGCAGGCGTTGCCTTGGCTTCCCTACTCGCCCGACATGCGCGACAGCACAAATGGCCCGTTTTAGCCGTATTACTCACCGCCGAAGCCATTGCTCTGAGCATCTTTATGTATGTTGGCGTGCGCCTTTCCCCAACGCTCATTCTTGACGTACAAGAAGACCTAATTTTACCCATTGGCGTTACGGGTGTCTTGGCAATGGCGATTCAGAACGCCCTAATGAAAGAAGCCAAAGAATCCTTTAAAGGTTACATCCCCACCACCGTCATGACGGGGAATACTACCCAACTCACCATCGATTTAGTACAGCTTGTGCTGGCTAAATTTTCCGCCGCACCAGAAAGCGCCAGCCAGGAGGCGAAAGAAGCTCGCGATCGCATTGGTCGCACCTTCCCCATCCTACTCGGCTTCGTACTGGGCGGGGGGGCGGCGGCCTATTTTGTCAGCATCGCCGAGTTTTGGAGCCTCGCCTTACCCCTCGCAACCATTTGCATTTTAGCGATCGCCGCTTACACCCAACCGGCGAAAACCACCCCTGACGAAACCCATTAAAAGGATACCTCAACCATGAAACGTCATCTACTTGCCCTTGTTACCTGTCTAATTCTTGTCCTGAATCTGATAACTTCAGGCATGGCTTACGCCCAACCCTTCACTGCCATTGCATTACCCGGCTTTAAAGATGTTCACCTCACCGAGGAACAAACAAACCTTGTCCACCAACTAGAATCTAACTGGTTCCTCAACTCGAAACCATCCTCACTCCCGAAC
>JAAHGE010000544.1 GCA_010672635.1 Desertifilum sp. SIO1I2
CTACAAGCAAACTGGCAACCACGGGACGAAAAAAATAGAATTTTGGCAGATTCCTACGTTTAGGATTTTTGCTATAGAGATGTCAACAGTTTTAATAGTTCCAAGCCTATAAAGAGTCCGATTACTTGCTATTACCAAATGACTGGATGAATAGCAAAGTGCGTTACCCCGTAGTCTTAAGCTCATTATTGCAGAAAATACCCCTTTATGACTAGGCGTTTCAGGAGTCTTATCAAATTTTGGGGAACTGAGGAGAGACTCATCCCCTCAAAAAGACGCTTGGAGGATTGACATCAGGAGTTCGATCCCCTACGCTTTGGGTCTGGCAACAATCGACATCTCAAGACATTTCAATCGTTTGAGGGTCAACCTTGCCTGGGGTCAACAGCGATGAACTTTTGGCGAACTTAACCCAAGCGCGATCGCCCCGTTTTTTAGACAGAGAAAAGACCTTAAAGTTGGCAAAAAGCAGGCTTTGAGCCAATGAATAGAAACAAACAAATGGTTAATACTGAGTTTTTTTTATACTCAAGCCAAGATAAGGATTCTAAAAGACTGACAAGACACCTCCAGCAAATTTGTTCAACTGATGACAATAGAGCCAAAAATTTATCCTTTAACTTTAGGAACCGACCGCCGAAGAGGGCGTCTTAGGCAATGACCTCAGACGCGACTCCGCCTAGGCGAGTTCCGAACGGTGGGTCGTTCTGCGAGAGGAAGCTCAATTTCCCCATAAGGGGTGATGAACGTTCAACCTAAAACTCATTATAAAAAAAGTATAAATACTTGATTCAGATTCAGTGAAGTCCAAATCGAGGGTTGCTACCGTTGATATGTCTAAACCCAACTCTGAGCGCATCACCCGCCTAGCAGTCACCGCGTTAGACGCTCAATCAACTGAGACGCCTGGGATTTGGCAGCGAGCAATTCGGGGGCGCAAAACTCACCTAGGCATTCTAGCGTGTGCCTTAGCCAGCGCGATCGCCACTGCTACGGACTTCGGCATCGCCGCCCGTTGGGAACGGCAAGTTCAAACCCTCTTCTTTGAACTGCGAGGCCCCGTTGCCGCCCCAACCAACATCGTCATCCTCGCCATCGACGAACAATCCCTAGCCCAAGGACAAACCTACCGCAGCAACCCCGAACAATACGCCGAACTCGAACCCCTGCAAACCTGGCCCTGGCCGCGTTCCACCTATGCCCAAGCCATTAATCGCCTCATGGAAGCTGGGGCAAAAGCCGTCGTCCTCAACGTCCTATTCGACGCCCCTAGCAGCTACGGTAGCGACGACGACGCCCAACTCAAAGAAACCTTTCGGCAATATGGCGATCGCATTGCCCTAGCCGCCAGTTACGAAAACGCCCGCATCCGCCAGGGAAACCTCATCCAACTGATCCAGCCCCACGCCCCCTACCGCGCCTACGCCCCCATTAGCGGCACCATCAACTTCCTACTCGAAGGCGATCGCCGCATCCACCAACTCGGCCGTGCCTTTCCCCGACACCTCGCCAAAGCCTACCCCGATCAAGCCGAACTGTACCAGAAGTGGGCCGTCACCACCCCCTCCCTCGCCGAAGCCGCCCTGCAAGCCGCCCAAGTGAGTTATCCCAAACCGCGTGGCAATCATTTATTCTTCTACGGGCCGGGAGGCAGCTTTGAACATATCCCGTTTTGGCATATCCTCAACGCCGACAACTGGAACACCTACCTGCAAGCAGGTCAATACTTCCGCGACAAAATCGTCCTGATCGGTCCAACCGCCTCCCTGCTGCAAAACTTTCAAAACGCCCCCTTCTCCGGTACCGCTTTCTACCCCGAACAAATGTCGGGCGTGGAACTGCACGCCACGGCGATCGCCTCGTTAATGCAAAACCGTACCCTCAAACAGGCAATCCCCCAAACCACCGGAGGCGGCTTGCTCGTCTTTATCCTGCTAGCCAGCATTGGCTGGGGGTTAAGCCGTCCCCAAGGCCTGGTAAGTTGCTTGAGTTGGACGTTGGGGATTATCGTGGCTTGGACGATAACCAGCTATTTGTTATTTGTGGCAGCCCTGACCATCGTCCCCACGGCAATTCCCGCGATCGCGATCGCCCTATGCGGCACGCTTTATGGCATTGAACGATGGCGCTGGCAGACAACCGCCCCCGAAGCGTTATCCGACACCCCGCCAGAGTTGCCCCCCGTCACCTCCTCAAAGCCTGTCGATGCGCCAAGAGATCCTCACCCGCCCATTGGCAAACTGATTCAAGAGCGCTACTGCATTGTTGAAGTCTTAGGAAATGGAGGATTTGGCGAAACCTATATTGCTCAGGATCGAGGACGACCGGGCGAACCGGAATGCGTAGTCAAACAGCTTAAAATCGCCTTCGACGATCCCAAAGTCATGCAAGTGGCGCGTCGTTTATTTCATCGGGAAGCCCAAACCCTAGAACAACTCGGTCATCACGATCAAATTCCTCAACTCTATGCCTATTTAGAAGAGGATCGAGAATTTTATCTGGTTCAAGAACTGATTAAAGGAACTCCCCTCAGCAGCGAACTGATCGTTGGGCAACCCTTATCGGAAATGCGGGTGCTGCGAATTCTCCAGGATCTCCTAAACGTGCTGCAATTTGTGCATCAGCAAGGGGTGATTCATCGGGATATTAAACCCAGCAATATCATCCGCCGCCAGAGCGATCGCAAACTGGTGTTAATTGACTTTGGGGCTGTCAAGCTAATTAACGCTCAATCCACGGGAAATCTCGCCCAAAACAGTATCACCATTGGCATTGGCACTCGCGGTTATGCCCCTAGGGAGCAATGTTTGGGCAAGCCCTTACTCAACAGCGATCTCTATGCCGTCGGCGCGATCGCCATTCAAGCCCTCACCGGATTGCCCATCAATTCTTTACCCGATGACCCCAAAACGGGAGAATTGATTTGGCAGCATCAATCCAAGGCTAGCAATGAATTAGCCGTCATTATTAATCAGATGGTACGCGCCGATTGTCGCCAGCGCTACCAAACAGCCCACGAAGTGTTACAAGACTTGCAACCCCTGCTGGACGCCTTACCTACTGATGCGATCGCTGCCGAGTTACCCACGCGATCGCTCGACGACTCAGACTCCTCGAACCCGACCCGACCTTGGACGCTCAGTGCCGTTACTCAAGATTCTTTGGTCACTTCCACAGAAATGCCGTGCTACCCCAACAACGAGTAGTTCACCCTTTCAATCGCGCGATCGCCTCTACGAGTTCATCGGGGTTGGCGGGTTTGGCTAAATGGATTTGAAAGCCCGCGTTGATTGCTTGTTGGCGGTTCGCATCGCCTGCATAGGCCGTCAGCGCGATCGCCGGAATCCGATTTCCCTGCTTGCGGATTTGTCGAATCAGTTGATAACCATCCACCTGGGGCATACTAATATCGCTAATCAACACGTCAAAATGCTCGGATTGCAACGCTTGCAAAGCGCCTTCGGCCGAGTTTGCAACCCCAACGCTTGCCCCATGCTCTTCGAGTAAAAACCTGAGAAACTGCCGCATATCTGCCTCATCATCCACCACCAAAACCTTCATTCCCCGTAAATGAATGTGGGGAAGTAGGGGTTTAGCGCGACTGCGAGGGCGCGATCGCTTCTCTGAAAGCGGTAAGCGGACGGTAAAGGTTGCCCC
>JAAHGE010000545.1 GCA_010672635.1 Desertifilum sp. SIO1I2
GGAATGATGGCTGAGAAATTATGCTTTAAGGTAGATTTTGCCGAGGGCTGTATGTGTGTTTTTGTTGCAGTTTAATGTTTGTGAAGCGTTCTGCAACCCGACAAACGGGGATCGCCGCTTTCCTCAACGGCTGCAACAGAGTTTGCAAGCCCTAGTTCGCCGTCACGAAACCTTAAGAACCACCTTTGAAGTCATTGATGGGGAACTCGTTCAAGTCATCGCGCCCGAAGTGCTGGTTTCTTTAAACTGCGTAGACTTGCGAACCTTTCAAAACCCAGAAACTCTAGCCTTAGCGCAAATTCGCCAAGCCCTTGAGCCACCCTTCTGCCTCAACCGGGGGCCGCTACTGCGATCGCAACTCTGGCAACTCGCAGACACCGAGTATCTATTCCTGATTGCCCTGCATCACATTATCTTTGATGAATGGTCGAGCGGCGTCCTCATCCGAGAATTGGGTCAACTCTACACCGCCTTTGCCCAAGGGAAACCACCAGCCTTACCCGAATTACCGATTCAATATGCAGACTTTGCTCACTGGCAGCGCCAATGGTTGCAGGGAGACATCCTGAAGCAACAGCTTGCTCACTGGAAACAGCAATTACAAGACGTACCCCGGCTGAGTTTACCCGGTGCCAAACCTCGCCCTCGGATACCAAGCCATCGGGGGGCTAGCCAGCTTATCGAGTTCCCCCAGCGGTTGCTAGCGAATTTGGAAGAATTAAGTCAAAAACAGAGCGTCACCCTGTTCATGACTCTGCTAGCCGCCTTTGCGACGCTATTACATCGCTATACCGGACAAACCGATATGGCGATCGGTTCTCCCATTGCCAACCGCCATCGCAGCGAACTAGAAGGGTTAATTGGGTTTTTGGTGAATAGCTTAGTCTTGCGAACCCAGCTATCCGGCGATCCGACCTTCAGCGAACTGTTGGAACGGGTGCGCGATGTCACTCTTGCTGCCTACGCCCATCAAGATTTACCCTTTGAAAAGCTGGTTGAGGAACTGCAACCCGTTCGCAGCCTCGGTCAAAATCCCCTATTTCAGGTGGTGTTTGCCCTGCAAAATACGCCGATGGAGCAATTAGTTCTACCGGGTTTAGTCCTCAGTCCGGTGGCGTTAGAATCGCAGACAGCCCGCTTCGATTTAGAGGTCTATCTTTGGAAATGCTCCGATAACTTTAGAAACCTCTGGGGACAAGGTTGGCAGCATTCCGACGGGTTGCGGGGGATTGTGGTTTACAATACGGACTTATTTGATGCCACGGCGATCGCCAATCTATTTCAGCACTTCCAAACCCTATTAGCAGGGATTGTGGCACATCCAGAGGCGCATCTCTCTCAACTACCGCTGCTAACACCTCCCCAACAACAGGTTTTACTACAGCAGTGGCGAAACCATTGTTCCCCCTATCCCGCTACCGTTTGCATTCACCAGCGGTTTGAAGAACGCGCTAGAGAACAACCGGATGCGATCGCCATTGAATTTGGGACTGTCCAATTTACCTATCAAACCTTAAACCAAGGTAGCAATCAACTCGCCCGATACTTGCAACGCCTAGGGGTGAAACAGGGAACGCCTGTAGGAATTTGCCTAGAACGGGGGGTAGAAGCGATCGCCGCGATCTTAGCTATCCTGAAAGCCGGTGGCGCTTACGTTCCTCTCGATCCCACCTACCCCCCAGAACGGTTGCAATTCATGGCGAACGATGCGGGAATAGGCGTGATTTTAACTCAGACAGAGGGCTTAAAATTCCTGGCAATGGATGGGGTGCAGCGGGTTTGTTTAGAACAGGTTTGGAGAGCGATCGCCTTAGAATCTGATGAGAACTTAAATATGGCGTGCAACGCCCAACAACTCGCCTATATTATCTATACTTCCGGTTCGACGGGTATCCCGAAAGGGGTGAAAGTCTCGCATCGGGCAGTTATGCGCTTAGTTTGCCAAACTAACTATATCCAAATTCAACCCCAAGATCGGATTGCACAAGTCGCTAGCCTTGCTTTTGATGCAGCCACCTTTGAAATTTGGGGCGCTTTATTACAAGGCGCTCAAATTATCGGAATTGAACGAGAAATTAGCCTTTCCCCTGGCGATTTTGTCCGGGAATTGCAACAGCAACAAATTAGCATCCTATTTCTAACGACTGCCCTATTTAATCAAACGGTGAGTCAAATTCCCGATGGGTTCCGCGCTCTGAAATATCTGCTGTTTGGGGGGGAAATGGCAAACGTCGAACGGGTGCGATCGCTCCTCTCTCAAGGCAAACCGCAACATTTGCTCCATGTCTATGGGCCAACAGAAAACACGACTTTTTCCACCTGGTATGAAGTTCAAAGCCTTCCAGAGAAGACCACAACTCTTCCCATCGGCAGCGCGATCGCCAATACCCAAGTTTATCTTTTAGATGAGCATTTACATCCCGTCCCCGCCGGGGTTTGTGGTGAAATTTATTTAGGTGGAGATGGGTTAGCTGAAGGTTATTTAAATCGTCGAGAACTCACCGCAGAACGGTTTATTTTAACGGAATTTGGACGCCTTTACAAAACAGGCGATCGCGCCCTTTATCGGGCAGATGGTCATTTAGAATTTTTAGACCGTACCGATCGGCAAATCAAGCTGCGAGGATTTCGGGTAGAGTTAGGGGAAATTGAAAGCGCGATCGCCCAATATCCCTCCGTTCAAACCACACTTGTTATGGTGCGAGAACTGGAGATCGGCACAACTGAAAACCGCCAACTCATTGCCTACATTGTCCCGAAGTCTGGGGAAACATTCAAAGAACGAGAATTGCAATCCTTTCTCAAAACCAAACTTCCCCTTTATATGCTACCCGCAGCCTTCGTTATCTTAGACAAACTTCCCCTGACTGCCAACGGTAAAATCGATCGCAAAGCACTTCCCCCACCTGAGTTAAATCCTATAGGAGAAATGACTCCAACCTTCGCCCCCACAACCTCCCTAGAATCTGCCCTAGGCGAAATTTGGATGCAACTTTTAGGGCGAAAATCCATCGGAATTCACGATCGCTTCTTTGAATTAGGAGGTCATTCCTTACTGGCGACTCAGTTGATCTCGCGCATCCGCGATCGCTTCGGCGTAGAGTTACCCCTGCGGAGCATCTTTGAAACCCCCACCATCGCAGAACTTGCAGAAACAATAGAATCTCTGCAACAGCCGTCAGCCTTGAGACAACGAGAGGAAATTGAATTGTAACTGCTTTAAGAACGAAAAATATTTAGGTTAAGTTATGACGAGTAGAGCGATCGCAGACTTCGTTTCCCACCTTCATAGTCTAGACATACAGGTATTCATTGAAGGCGATACCTCCCAACCAGAAATAGCCTTAGATCAAATTCGGCTGCGCTGTAACGCACCCCAAGGAACCCTTACCCCCAAACTGCGCCAGGAATTACGCGATCGCAAAGCCGAATTAGTCGCCTATTTACTAAACGCACAAAACCCATCCCCTCTAAGTGCTTCTCTGAGTGCTGAGTGGGAAGAGAGTACGGAGTTACAACAAAGTGCTGAGTCTAATGTGCTGAGTTCCGAGAAGTCTAGTAATAAGTCAGTATTTTCCCCTTCTTCCCCCCCTCCCCCCCCCCCCCCCCCCCCCCCCCCCTCCCCCCCCCCCCCCCCCCCCCCCCCCCCCCCCAC
>JAAHGE010000546.1 GCA_010672635.1 Desertifilum sp. SIO1I2
TCGTAGAAATTTCCCCTAGAGATATTAATACCCTAAAACGCATCTACGAACAGCCGACGCGCCTCGGTTGGGAGCAACGCTAAGAAGAAGGGAGTTGGGAGTTGGGGAAGAAGAGGATGGGGGGAAAGTTCAGACTCAACCCTCTCTTCCTACTCAGCACTCAGCACTCAGCACTCAGCACTTAGAGAAGCACTCTCTTCCTACTCAGCACTCAGCACTCAGCACTCAGCACTCAGCACTTAGAGAAGCACTCAGCACTCAGCACTTAGAGAAGCACTCAGAAAGGGGTCTAGAACTCCATACACCGAGCGATATCTATGAGACTGTGGAGCGGATCGGACAGCGGATTATTGGGCTGTTCGGGCGGCATCCAGAGCATAATGCGGCGGTTTTAGTGAGAACTAATGACCAAGGGTTGTTTGTGGCTAGCGAACTGCGGCGACTGTATCCGAAACAGATTGAAATTTTTGATGTGGGCGATCGCGATCGTCAATCTCACGTTCCCCGCGAAATTCTCAGTTTGCTGCAATTCATCGAACGTCCCCATTCCCCCGATAACCTCAAAGCTGCCTTAGACGTTCTTTTAAACCGCAAACTCATTCCTTCTCAGGATCTCAACGCCCTCGCCACCGCCCCCGAAACTTTCCTTTATCCAGGACCCCTCGATCCGCCCATTCGCGATCTTTCCAGATCGGCGCGTCATCTGTGTCGGGCAATGTTGCGCGCCCGGATGGAACTCCCACCCTATCAGCTTATTACCTTTCTAGCTCTCACCCTCAAGTACAATCAAACCGAACTAGCAACCGCCGATAAATTAGGCGATCGCATTGCTATTCAAGCGGCGGGCGAAAGTTCCCTTTTTAGAATTGTCGAAATTCTCACTGAAATTGCCCAAACCGAACAGTTTGAACCCGTCGATGTCGAGTCTGCTGCTGAGGACTCCCCCTACACCCGCCCCGGCCAACTCACCATTATCACGATGCACAAAGCCAAAGGCTTAGACTGGGATTACGTCTTTTTGCCCTTCCTCCAAGAACAAAACCTCCCCGGTAGCCTCTGGGTAACGCCGAGTGCGAAGTTTTTAGGCGACTATACCTTAGCCGAAGTCGCCCGCGCCCAAATTCGCGCCTTTCTCCACGAAAAACCCCTCCCCTCCGTCGCCCTCGCCTGGGAACAAGCTGAGTATTTAAAAACTGCTGAAGAGTTTCGCCTCTTATACGTTGCCATGACCCGCGCCAAGCGCTTATTGTGGATGTCTGCGGCTAAACGCGCCCCTTTTAGTTGGAATTTGGCGAACCTCAAACGCCGGAATAACCTAGAAGAAAAGCGCCCTTGTCCTGTCATTCCCGCCCTGAAACAAAAGTTTCCCCAGGCGGTGGTTTTCTAAATCTGCTGCTTCACCCAAGCCCGAAATTGTCGTTTAGCCGCCAGTTCGCCCATTTGCTTGCAGGCTTCAACTAAGGCCTGTAAGGTGGTTGGTTCAACCATTGGAAAGGTTGGGCTACTGTTGGCGGTTTGATAGCAGTCATTTTGCAAAACATAGAAACTAAACCGTTTAGTTTTGCCACTGTAAACCCAAAATTCAGGAACTTTGAGGGTCTGATAAATTGCCTTTTTATTACTATCGGCGTTGGCAATATTAATTTCAACTACGAGGTCGGGCGGTGGATCTTGCGATAAATCGATGCTTCTGTCCCTAACCTGTGGCTCATTTTGAATATAATAGCCGTTATCCGGTTCGGGAGAAGTTGCCAAAGATTGCGCTTTCAGGGTTGTAGACCCAATGGTTTTGAGATTCAGTGCGAGTTCTTCACACAGGGTACTGACGATCCAATCCATCAACCGAATCAGAATTTCGTGAGTTTCTGAAGGCATAATCAATTCCAGCGTACCGCGATCGTAGGTGAGACGGTAAGATCGGCGATCGCCCGTACTCGTCAGCAGTTGTTCGTACTGTTCCCAGGAAATATCGGAAACCCTCACAATACTCCCTGGGGCAAGTTGAAGCTGGTTAAACGGAATGGTTAGTAAAGTGGGAGGAGACATGGGAAAATCTCTCTTTGCAGCAAGGGGACTACTCTACTCATTATCTCGTTCTAACCAAGCCCGCATTTTACCCGGATTGAGTAAACCATAGGGATCGACTTCTTGTTTAAAGGCAAGTTGTACCGGGTCGATGGCTTTTCGTCCCCCATCTTCGAGGATATAAGTATGGGGATTGGGAATAAAAATACCGCGTTCTTCGTGATAGCGAATAATTTCGTTTAAGCGTTCCTCCGTGGTAAACCGAATCACCTGTAACGCCGCCGGAACAGCGCTTCCTCCCATGCGTAGGAACTCAACGTGCATCATCACCTCATCGCCAAAATGATGATACATGTGTTCTAAGGTCGCTAAATCTTTTTCGCGTGGAAACAGGCTTTGCAGATAGGTTAAATTCGGGTCTACATTCCGGGCGTGCAGGGTGGTATGGTTCCAGGTAAACTCCGCTAAATTAAAGCCTTTCCCGGCATCCTGGGCAGATTTAGTATAAGTAATCGTTCCGCCGTATTCTTGAACTAAAGCTTGTACCCCTTCTAAACTCCCTTCGGCAACAATTAACAAAGCGATGTGACTGCCTTCGGGAATGTAGGGGCGCAACGCAGTAAAGTAGGTGGGAATCGGATCGGCGTGGAGACTAATCAGCTTTTTAATTAAACCATCCGCATCGCCTAACGCTTGCCCAAAATGCGCCGAACTCATAAAGTCTGGGAATGCTGCGATCGCTTCTACCCAAGGATAAGCCGGGCCGAGGGGAATTTCTAGTTCGGTGATAATGCCATTGGTTCCGTAGGCGTGGTTAACCTTTTGTACATCATCGCCGCGCAATTCCAGAACGCGAGGTTCCTCTTCTAAGGTAACGACACGAACGGCCAGCAGGTTGCCGCGATCGCGTAATTGTCCATAGGTAATTGAACCAATTCCCCCACTTCCCCCTGCAATAAACCCACCAATGGTTGCAGTCCGATAGGTAGAAGGGGCCATGCGAATTTCCCACCCAATTTCGCGGGTTTTCTTATCGAGTTGCGCCAACTTTACCCCCGCCTCTACGCGAACCACTCCCGGTTTCACCCAAGGAATGGCTTGTAAGCGCGTCATATCGAGAATTACGCCCCCTTCGAGTGGGACGCATTGGCCGTAATTCCCCGTTCCGGCCCCGCGAATGGTAACAGGAACCCGGTACTTGGCGCAAACCGCCGCAACTTGTACCACTTCCGCCTCATCCGCCGGACGAATCACCAAATCTCCTACTTTCCCTGTCAGTTGGGGGACTAAAACAGGACTGAAGGTATAGTAATCCTGAGAGAGTTTAGCGACCTGGTTCGGGTCTTGGATCGTTTCAATTCCATTCAGTTCAGCAATCAAGCTATCCCAATTAGTCAAGCGGTTTGGTGTTAGGGTCATACGGCAATTTCTAGGTTAATTAAGGTACATCAAGTTTAGGAAAGATCGGGGGGTGGGGGTTAGCAGTTGTGATTTCTCAGGGGGAAAAGAGGATGGAGAAACAGAGGTGCTAATTGCATTCAAATATCTTAGTCTGGTGGATGCACTTAGAGAGGACTGACTCTTTCTGTCTCCCCATCTCCCCATCCCCCCGATCTTTCA
>JAAHGE010000547.1 GCA_010672635.1 Desertifilum sp. SIO1I2
GCTTATCCTCGCGAGGCGGCTCAACAGCTTTACCCCCTAGCCGATCCAGAGGAGATTAAAGTTCGTTAAACTGGTCATTAACGCCCGTTTCCATCGAAAACCGCCCCATAATTTCATGATTTCCGACCGCTGGAAATAAGGGAGCATGTTGAATTAAAGATCCGCCTGTATAGGTTGCACGAATCCCACCTTTAGTGAGCGTAGCTCGCGTCTGCCCCTGTAAAACGGGAAAAAAGGCTAAACCTCGATTATCATCAAACCACTCAGAAGCGCGATCGGGATGGTTAACTAGATCTCCCGCAAAAAAAACCGCATCGACTCTTCCCACGGTTTCTGCCACCTTTTGCAGGTTTGCAGGTGTCATTGGCATTAATTGATGATCGGAAGTCAGCAGAATCTTTAAAGGGGTTCCTGGGGGCGGTAAAGGGGCTAGCGTAAAGGTTTGGCTGCTGATGCTTTCTCCGGTTTCTCTAGTGCTAGTGACGCGGTAGGGAAGGCGCTGTCCCGGCGTTAACCCTGTGGCGATCGCTTCGTGTCTCCAAATGTCTCGTTTGACGGGTTGTTGGTAAATTTGCCCATCTTCGGTTTGTTTCCCCACGCGAGATTTTCCATCCTCGCGGACTCGGCTGAGTTGAGTTGTAGTTGCGATCGCCGTTTGTTGCAACCTTTCCCCATATTCCAAGACGTGCTGAGACCCTGCAAACTCAGTAAACCAAACCACCCGCACAGAATCTTCGGTGGGGAATTGCAGGAACGGATCGGTCAACAACTGCGCTTGCACCATAAAGAAACTGGGAATCACCCATCGCATGAGAAACACCACAACCCATAATAAAATAACCCCAATCCCCAGAATTGTGCCGTTACTGAACCGAGCAAACTGGAAGTAGCGCATAGGGGAAGAAGGTGGGGAGATGGGGGGAAGAAAGGGAATTGGGAGTTGGGAGTTGGGAGTTGGGGAAGAAGAGGATGGGGGGATGGGGAGATGGGGGGGGAGAAGGGAATTGGGAGTTGGGAGTTGGGGGTTGGGGAAGAAGAAATAGAAAAACTTGGTAACTATTAACTCAGCACACCGCTACGCAGAAGCTAGCGCAACAGCACTCCTGAACCCACTCAGCACACCGCTACTTGGTGTGCAAGCTACGGAACTCGGAACTTTGCACTGTTTCCCCCACTCAGCACTCTATTCCCCCCATCTCCCCACCCTCTTCTCACTCGGAACTCGGAACTCGGAACTCGGAACTCGGAACGCCTAAGAACCCAACTCTCGCGATCGCCCTTCAGCGGCTTTGACGGCTTCTATTAATGCCGAACGGAAGCCAGAACGCTCTAATTGAGCGATCCCGGCGATCGTGGTGCCGCCCGGACTGGTGACGCGATCCTTTAATTCGGCTGGATGCCAACCCGTTTCGCGGATCAGTTGGGCTGTGCCTAAGACGGTTTGCAAGGCGAGTTGAGCAGCGATCGCTCTCGGTAGACCTGCATAAACGCCGCCATCTGTCAATGCTTCGATTAAAATTGCAATATATCCAGGCCCCGAACCTGACAATCCAGTGACTGCATCCATCTGGTATTCGGGGACTTCGACGACTTCGCCCACCGCTTGAAAAATCGCCTTGGCTTGGGCAAGTTGTTCGGGGGAGGTTTGGGCATTCGCTGCGATCGCTGTCATCCCCTGTCCCACAGTTGCAGGCGTATTCGGCATCGCTCGGATCGCTGCTTTCCCTGGAAAAGCCGCCTCTAACTTCGATAAAGGCACGCCCGCTAGAATTGAAACAATTAAAGACATAGAGCTATCCGCCAATTCTGAAGTGACGGCGGCAAAAATTTGCGGCTTAATCGCCAACAACAGCACCGGAGCGGCAGCCGCTTCGCGATTCTCCGCAGTCACCTGCACCCTATACTGAGCGGCCAGCACTTCGCGGCGTTGGGCATTGGGTTCGCTAACCCTCACCTCAGTTGGCTGATAAACTCCTCGTGCTAGGAGACGGGATAGGAGAGCCTCTCCCATCACGCCGCCTCCAATAATCCCAAGTTTTGTCATCGGTTCAGAGTCGTCCTTCCTGACATAAGGCTGGGAGGCCCCAGAATGCCTGCTGATGTGAGAGTCTCCTCTCAGCAGCTTACACAGGGCGCAGGCTCGCGCCGTGTCAACGACAACCTGAAGCCATCAACAAACGCCCCATTGGCAATCCTTAAGCCATCCGTGCGGACTCTTCCGTCCACGCGGGAGCCGGAGCCGGATTTGCTGGGCGAACCGGGCGAACTTGCGGTTGAGGCATTTCTTGAGTCGAACCGCTTTGAGTTCTCACCTGGACGCAGCTTGGCGTAAATAGGAAAATGCTTTCTCCAACGCGTTCTTGGTGGCCGTCAATTGCATAGGTACCGCCAGCCACAAAGTCAACAGCCCGTTGGGCTTGATCCGGGTCCATCATCGTCAGGTTCAAAACTACGGACTTGCGCTCTCTTAAGGCTTGAATGGCTTGCGGCATTTCTTCAAAAGAGCGAGGTTCCATCACCACCACTTCAGACATGCCATTAACAGCACCGGGCATTCCAATCACGTTGTTCATGCTAGGGGTTCCTATTCCTGATTCTGAGGTAATGTCGGGGCGACTAAAGCGATCCGATGTGGCAGAATCCCGCAGGCGACGGCGACTGCGCGGTTCTTCTTCAGGGATCGGCTGCGAATGTTCTTCTCTGTAGATGTTTTGATACTCGTCGGCTTCTACTTCGTCATAACCATATTCATAAACAGGGTCATTCAAACCGACAAAGTCTCGTAGCTTGGAAAATAAATTATTCATCGTTGACAAAACCTCCTGCTTTAGACATAACTTGTCTGTGCTTTACTGATGTGCGGGCTATCCCAAGGAACGAGCGCCAACCGATCGATCCTCGATCTCTCCTGCGATCGAGTGCAATCTATTCGGAAACGGTCGCAACCTCACAACAGATTACAACGAATGTCATCAATAGTTTATAGGCAACTGCTCGAATCTGCTCATACAACTGCTAATTTTTTGATTTTGCAGAGCAAATCCGTTAGGTTCGTTCGCCAAATAAGGCTCGACCTAGGCGAATAAAGGTCGATCCAGCTTGAATGGCTAGCCCATAATCTTCAGACATTCCCATTGAAAGATGTTGGAGATGAATATGCGACCAACTTTGCTGCTCGATCTTACTCGCTAATTCAGCAGTACGCTCGAAAAAATTTAGAGTTTCAGTTTCGCTCAAACCCAAGGGCGGAATGCTCATCAATCCGCGAATTTGCAAATTCTGGCAGCCGTTGAGCGCGGGCAAACTTTCCATCAGTTCGGTCACGCTAAAGCCGAATTTGTTGGGATCGCTGGCAATTTTGACCTGCAAACAAACCTGCGGCTGGCAGGATAGCTCCCCGGCGATGCGATCGAGCCGTTGAGCAAGTTGCAGGCTATCCACCGAATGAATCCATTGAAAGAGCAAGAGAGCCGATTTGGCTTTATTACTTTGCAAGTGACCGATAAGATGCCAGGTAATATCGGGTAAGTCTTGTAATTCAGCTTGTTTTTGCGTGGCTTCTTGAATCCGGCTTTCACCAAAGTCTCGCACCCCAGCTTGATAAGCTTCGCGCATGGCTGCAACCGAAACCTGTTTGG
>JAAHGE010000548.1 GCA_010672635.1 Desertifilum sp. SIO1I2
AGGTGGGGTGGTGGGGGGAAGAAGAGGAGGGGGGGATGGGGAGATGGGGAGGTGGGGGGATTTCTTATTGCTGAGTGCTGAGTAGGGAAAGGGGTACGCTTGTTCCGTAGCTTGCACACCAAGTAGCGGTATTGGAAGTAGGTCTATTGAGAACAATAGCCGATTCACCTTCATTCCTCCTATCTCCCCAACTCCCAATTCCCTTCTTCTCAAAGAGGAGAGTTTACAATTCTTTGAGATTCAGGGGTAAAAAGATCGTCAACACCTGACCTTGTTGGGGGCGCTGGCGGACAATTAATTTACCGCCAATGGCTTGAAACAGATTTTTCGTGACGCTCATGTTCAGGCTGAGATGTCCGGTTTCGGGTTGAAACATCAACAACTGTCCCAAGGATTTTAGCGTTGGTTTGCCAGAGTTGGAACCGTTGGCACTGAAATGAGTGGCGCAATTGTGGTGCAGGGTTTTCGCATTTTTTGAGGCTGGATCGGCTTGCAGTTGCGACTGGAATTGCAGCTTGAGTTGCGAACCGGCTGGGGTGACTTCTACCGTGACGTGGCTGCCCCTAGGTAAACTGCTGGTAAAGTTTTCGATTAGTCCTGTTAGCACTTGGTCTAACAAGGTTGGATCGCTAACCACCGCAGGCATTTTTTGAGGAAGTGCCACATCTAACGTGAGGTTACGTCGTCCTGCTTGTTTTTGCCATCGGGGAATACTTTGTTGAAAGACTTGGGAAAGCGAAGTGGGGGTAAGCTGAACGGAGGTTTGCGATCGCGGTTCTTGTTCAGAAATGCGAGTGCTTTCTTTGGTTTTATGGGTTTCCATTTCAACCGCCCGGAAAATTAAGCCAAAGCGGTCAATTTGTTCGGTACACTCGCGATCGATGCTACGAAGCCGATCGAGAACCACTTCCGGCAAGTCTCGCCGTTTCAGCAACAGGCGGGTTAAGGTACGTATCGTAGTTAGAGGCGTTTTCACCTCATGGGCGATCGCGCTTAACAATTCAACGGAAGCATCGGGAACGCGCGGTTTGGCTTCTTGAGAGCGATTGTCTTTAACTGCTGTTTCTTGGGTATGACGAACGGAATGGCGATCGCTCTTATCGCTTAAGTCCGGCAAATACTCCAGCAATCCTTGACTAAATTGCGCCACAATTTTGTAATCGGGCGTTTTGGGGGCAAACTGTTCGTAGTAGGTGTCTAGGGCTTGCAGTTGTTCTAGGGTACCGTTGAGGGCTACCCGCGATCGCAAGGCTTGCCAGCACTGCTCGATGACTTGGGGACTAAAGCTAAACTGAAAATTGGCTTCCCCTGCCTCGTTCTCGTTCCAAACTAAAACTAAGCCAAAGCTGCGAGTCAGCGCTAAACAAAATAATTCTGTTTTTAACGGATCGACGGTTGATAAAGAGAGCCAGTTAGACCCTTGCCGATCCTCTTCAGGGTTTGTGTTGGCTGAGTGGGGAGGGGTATGGGTATTCGCCGCCGGGGGTAGCTGAAAAGGCATTCCCCCATCGCGATAAAACCCATCCGTGGCAAACAGCCAACTGGTATAGTGTGCCAGCAATTGGGGATGGCTTAACACGGGTAAGGGGCCAGAGAAAATTAAACCCCGAATGGGACAAATATAAGAATTATGGGGAGAACAAACCGAGCGATCCGCAGCCCGATCGACGCGGTTATCTTGGGCAATTTGTTCTAAGATGCTGACTAAAGCCGCGATCGCGCCACACCATTGCCGTTCTGCTTTGCGGTGTCCTGCGGCATTCCGAGACTGAGAGGTCGCTGACTCGCTTTGTCGCAGCCGACTGTTCTCCGTTCTATTTTTCTGAGCATCGCTCAGTGGAGTTTCTGCATTACACTGCGTTAATTGCTCCCCTTGAGCGACCACCTCACTTAAGGTTGGCAATATCCACTTACTCACCAGTCTTCACCCCAGTACAAGCTAGCAACATCTCTATCTCTAGGTTTTTATCGTTGAGTCGCTCTCTTTACGCTTTGCTTGAAAGGTCGCAACCCAGGAAAATTCTAAACACAAAGATTCAATTCGGTTCGCCTGAATTTGGCGTTCTATACTTATGAGCGTAACGGGATTACGGATCGATCTCCAGTGGTATAACCGAACTGATTATTCGCAATTTCCCCTCATCGGGAGAACGCTAGAGTTGCAGCGTGCTTGGGGTGAATTGAAAGCGCAGATCCTTAGACCCACCAAGGCGTCTGGCCAGTACGCGGATCGAGTTCCATCCAAGGTGAAAGCCAAATGGCATTGTCTTGCACGGCAACGCGGACTAATTTTAGCGGTAAAGGGGCCGGCCCGCGCACCACAGAACCGTCGGCGCTGTAACGAGAACCGTGACAAGGACACTGAAATTCTCGATCGATTTCATTCCAGGGAAACGTACAGCCTAAATGGGTGCAGTTATCCACAATTCCCATAACATCAAGAGTCCCATCCTGCTGAACGGTTAAGTAAGTGGGTTCGCCTGCTAACCCCGCAACCAAGGCGCGAGTTCCCACGGGTTGGGTTAAGATTTGGCTGGCAGGAATGGGATTGCCTGAGATATCCTTTGCTAGAATCGCTCCCCCTGCACTCATTTCTGAGGGAGGCAGGAAAAATTTAGCCGTTGGATAAAGTAAAGATCCCGCAGTGGAAGCGACAACGGCACCTGTTAAAAAGTTAAGCAACTGCCGACGGGACATTGAAGAATCTTCTAAAGGAAAGCTATCGTTCATGGGTAAGGGGTTGAGCGTAAAAGGGACAAGAAATAGGACGATCCAAACTGCGATCGCCTAAACAGGGATGGATAAATTTAAGCTTGCGATTTTTGGCTTAAATCCCCAACTTTGCTAATACAGATTGGGTTGAAACGATATGCTTGTTTAGCCCTAATTTTCCAGGTCTTAAGCCTAAAGCCAGTCCAATGAGTTCTGTAATATAAAGAATGGGCAACTGGTAAGAAACGCTGTATTTCTTTTCAATCTCTGGCTGCCGTAATTCTAGATTTGTGGCACAAAGCGGGCAAGCCAAAACAATACAATCTGCACCAAGAGATTGAGCTTCATCTAAAAGCTGCTTTGTCAACTCAAAAGCAACCTCTTGTTTAGAGACCAGAATTGGACCGCCACAACACTTGGTTTTTGACCGAAAATCCACAACTTCTGCACCACAAGCCTGAGCTAATCGATCCATCGACATCGGAAAAATGGGAGAATCCCAGCCTGTAATATCAGCGGGGCGAGTTAACAAGCAACCGTAGTAGCAGGCAACCTTTAAGCCATTGAGCGGTCTTGTAATATGGCTTGTTAGATCCAGGTCATTTGCTAAAACATCAACCACATTTCTGACTTGAATATGGGAATCAGAGATAGAGATTCCCATATCGGAAAGAATGGCCGTAATCTTCTGTTTTTCGGTTTCATTCTCTAAAGCTTTTGCAGCCCGTGCCGACTTATTATAACAACCGGAACAGGAGGCTAAAAGGTCGAGATTTTGTTTTTGGGCTAAAGCAACATTTCGCGCCGCCATTGCTAGTCCGACATCGTGGGAAACACTGGCTGCAACCGATCCGCCACAACAAGACCAGTCTTGCAGTTCTTCTAACTCAATTCCTAGTTCCTGCATAACCACCTGAGTGG
>JAAHGE010000549.1 GCA_010672635.1 Desertifilum sp. SIO1I2
CATTATCGGCGGCAAATTTAATCGCTTCGGCGATATCCGCAACCGTTCCGCCACCACTTGCGCCTAAAACTTTTAGGGGCATAATTTGGGCTTCGTAAGCAATTCCGGCGACCCCATAACCATTATTAGTCGATTGGGCAATGGTTCCAGCAACGTGAGTCCCATGTCCAGCGTCGTCATCGGCGGCGATGCGGTCGTTAACAAAATCGTAACCTTGAACAAACTTAGTATCTTTGAGGTCGGGAACGCGACTGACGCCAGTATCGATGACGGCGACTGTCACCCCTTGACCGTGGGTTTCATCCCAGGCGGCTTCTACATTAATACTGCGGAGGTTCCACTGTTTGGGATAGTCTGGGTCATTGGGAACTGCATTCAGCGTATAAATGTAGTTGGGTTCAATATATTCGGTGTATTTCTGCAAGCCCGATTTTCTCAGGTTTTGCAGCAAAGCGCGATCGCCCTCTACGATATAAACGTTGTCCGCTTGGGAAAATTCGCTATTGAGTCGGGGTTTGACCCCAAACTCTTGGGCAATTTCTTGGAGTTTCGGGCCAATCTGTTCGGCTTTTTCTTCCCGAAAGTCCAGTACGATCGAGTCAAACTCGCCTTTGTTCGACAATCCGGGATAGCTAAATAGGGCAAAGCCTAGTCCTATCACAAATAAACAAGTGAGGAAAAATTTTCTCATGTCCGCATCGCCTAGGTTGCTCGCTTGGATTCCACGATAACCCACAAAAAGGGTCAACCGACAGATTTGGATCGGGTGCGTCTGGAATCCTTAGAAAAGGACTACTCAATCTACTGACCCAATTAAGGATTGTGCTGGAAAAATCGTGCCAGGATAGAGAAGCAGGGACGGGTTTGAGCGACGATGGAAAGAGGATTACTGTGGTTGCCGTTGTTAATCGCCTTTTTTGGGTTAGCCTGGGCGGGGTGGAATGATTACCAGAAAGTGGAAGCTTACCGCCAGTGGGCGATGCAGTTTGACCGCGCAAAGTACGATATCTATGCCGTTCTGGGTCAAAAAGGCAGCGAACTCACCTGGGGAAAGCCAACGCGCCAAGGACCTGTAAATCTAGAAACGTTTTCTTTAAATAATGTGCAGGCGATTCGTCTGCTTGGCGATCGCCAACCCTTAGACTGGAATAGCGAGCTAAACGGCTCATTTAAGCAAGTCGCCCTAGAATTTATCCTATCCCACTCGCAAACTTCAATTCAAGTTCCATTTACAGAACTCTCTCTGGCGGCTGAATGGGGCAAGTTTCTCCAACAAGAATGGCAGCGTTGTACCTCACAAAGCCAGGAAACTTTGTAAATATGGACTGAGATGGTTTGCTCAATACCGTTTTAAGCATTTCTTATTCACTTTATCGATTTTTCCCTCTTTCAAAAGGTAGAGATAGCCTTTAGATAAGACCTCTATCTCCGGTAGGTTTTCTTAAGTTTGTTACTTTTGTTAATTTGCACACAGACAGCTTAAAGTTGCTGCTTTTAAGTCACTCAAACTGATTGAAAAATTAGCAAAACTTAAGAAAAAACAAAAGTCCTGGAGACCTTATGACCTCTACTAATACCGATCCCACTCAACAAGCTTTACAGAAATTTAACGCTCTAAGCGTAGACGATCGGTTAGCCTTTTTATGGTTTGTTTACACTGAAATGGGCGAGTCCATTACCCCGGCTGCACCGGGTTCTGCTGCTCCCGAAATTGCTGAAGGTTTATTTAATCAAGTCAAAGAAAAGTCGCACGACGAACAACTCCAAGTCATGCGCGATTTGGTCAACAATACCGATACGCTTATCTGTAGAGAGTACGGTTCTTTCAGCGATAATACCAAATTATTATTCTGGTATCGCCTCTCTCAAGGAATGGAATCGCAAATTATCGTTCCGATGCCCCCCAACTATGAAATGGCAGAGGCTGGGAATGAATTGTTAGAACAAGTGAAAGGATTTGAGTTTAATCAGCAAATCACTTTCTTGCGCGATTCAGTGATGGGAATGGGCGCTCAACCCAAAGGCGGTTCTGATATCTAAGGGAAACTGAAAATTCTAGTTTTAATGAATTCCCAATAGAAAGAAAACCTAGGATACCTCGTGCAAGCATGAGAACTGGTGCAAGCCAGTTCTTTTTTAACTTGTTTTTCGCTCCTGAGTTAGACTTAATTCCCCTATCAATCGCGCTATGCTGTGGGTGAAAATTGAGGAGATTGAATGATGGCAGACGAAACCTATCGTCAAGGAATTAGCGATCGCAATACCGGCATGGCTGAAAATATGTCTCAGTTTGACTCTGACTTAAGCGCAGCCGACGCCACTCCCGCAGGAGAACTGGATAATAACCGCTATCAAGCCGCCGTTGTCGGCGAAGAGTCTCCTGGCGGAACCACTCCCACCCCCGATCAAGATGTGGTTGAAGAAATTGCCGCCACCGCAGGCGTGGAAATGGACGATCGCCAACCCTTACGGATTAACGATACCCTAGAAAGACGCGATCGCAACCGTTCGGAACTCGACCCCGCCACGGCTGAAGACTACGAGCAACGCCAAGATTAAGGGGTGAATCCCCCCAGGGCGATCTCCCCTAAGCTGAATCAAAAGATTCGAGCCTAAGATGGGGCAACAGGGGGCGAGGACGTTCGCTATAATCTGACTGCCTCAGTTCCAACTCCACGGACTGAAAAAATTACGGATTTTGGTCTTAGGAGCCTGTAGACAGCAACTATCATGATTACTTCAGTTACGCAGGCAGACTTGGCAACTCGACGACAGCATCTTCGCAAAAGCCGACGGATTAAGATTGTACAAACCATTTGGCGCAGTGCCGTCGTCAGTGGTATCGCTGGGGGCGTAGTTTGGGTAACAACCCTTCCCGGTTGGGTAATTCGCCAGTCCGAACAAGTGGCGATCGCTGGAAACCAGTTTCTTTCTACCCAAGCGATCCGTTCGCTACTCCCCATCGACTATCCCCAATCCTTATTTCGCCTCGAACCCTACAACATTGCCAACACTCTAGAAGCCAAAGGCCCCATTGCGGCGGCTAGAGTCAACCGCCAGCTATTCCCCCCTCGCCTCACCGTTCAAGTTACTGAAAGACACCCCGTAGCCGTGGCGATCGCACCGACGGGACATCAGCCTTCACAAAACGCCTCTGTGGGCTTGCTAGACGAACAAGGGGTGTGGATGCCTCAAGAAAGCTATACCGCCCTCAACCAGTCCTTTCCCCTACCTACCCTCAAAATCGTCGGCAAACCCGACACCTATCGCTTGCACTGGCGCGAAGTTTACCCAATCGTTCATCGCAGTCCCATCGGGATCTCGACCATCGACTGGCAAGATCCCAATAACCTTAAACTTGATACCGAATTGGGCGTGGTTCATCTTGGCCCCTACAGTCCCAAATTTGAGCAGCAGATCAAAACCCTCGATCAAATGCGGCAACTGTCCGAAAGAGTCAACCCGGCGCAAATTGCTTATATTGACCTGAAAAACCCCGCCGCACCGATGCTGCAACTCCGATAGAGGACAGCTCAAAAAGTGGACTCGTTAGAGTTTGACAAGAGGGACTCATGAGTTCTAGCAAGCTTGCTTGCAACTGTCAACTTCAACGAGTCCACTTTTTGAGCA
>JAAHGE010000055.1 GCA_010672635.1 Desertifilum sp. SIO1I2
GGTGACGGAGTTACCGGAAAATTCCTTAACTTGGATGCAAAAATCGCTCTCGCCGGCCTGTTTGCGATCGCTCGGCGAAACTGAACAGGTTTGGCAGGTGCGCGGGGGCCTGATGCGGGTAGGACGACAAAGCCGCAGCAATTGGTTTTCCCGCCGTTGTTTTAACGATCGTCATGGGGACTACAGGTTTAGCAGGTGCAGCCGCTATTACAGCCGCCCTAGCAATGTTAGGCCCTGGTGGTATGATTGGCGGGATTGTATTTCTCGGCATTATTGGTCTGGCAACTGATGCCCTCGCTAAATATGGTTTAGAAGCTGTGCTAGTGGGAATTTATCAAGAACGGGCTAAAAATGGCGAAACGCAGTCTAATCTTTGCCAAGAAGTCGAGAACCTCCCCGTCAGCAGCGATTTAAAGCGGGCTTTGAAAGAAGCCATTAATACTTAGTATCTACCAAGTTAAGGAATTTTATTTATTCAAGATTCCTTAACTTTTTTGACTTAAAAATCCAATGCAAGATATATAGCTGTACTCAGTAAGGTTAGGACAGACTAAACTGCTCAAAGCATGAGACTCACTCGGTTTTAACTCAGCACTCAGCACTCAGCACTCAGCACTTTGCTATAGCTTTTGTCAATATTTTAGTTTTGTTAGTTCTGGAGACTTGAAATGACCTCAAAAGACAATTTGGCTTTGACGAATATTGCTGAGGTGATGGCTAACTTGCCGAGTGAATCACTTCTTGGCAAAGTTATAACTTCAGCACAAAAAGAAGAATGGGAAAAAATACGAGAAACTCAAAAATTGATGTCTGACTACTGGATATCGAAATACGTGTATAAAGACATTAATTATCATCCGCTTGAAGACGCTTTAGATTGTCAACAAATTTCGCATAAAAAAGCTGAATTGATTGCTGTATATGTTAATGAATATAAAGCTCGGTGGGATCTTTGTCAGGTAGCTGCTAAGTACGTAGAAGAATTTCATGGAAAACTCCAAGTTTGGAATAGTAACGCTCAACATTTCCCGAAGCCTGTGCTTCAAATATGGGATAAGTTTTTTCGGTGTATTAGCCTTGGCAAGTATCCTTTTGGCTCTCCTTATGAATTATTTATTGAAACATTAAATGAAGACGTTGATGGTTCTTTTTCTATATGTTTAGAACCTTACTATGATGTCCCTCTCAAAAAATGGAAACAGGGAACTAAACAATATATTCAAATTTTAGATCGAGTTATAGATGCAGGAAATTATCCCGATCTCCTTCCTAAGCAAGCATATAATTTAAAGAAACAATTAGTTTGGAATAAAATCAGCTTTTCTTGGTTAGGACTCATCTTATTCACTTGTCACCTCAATACAGCAAGCGATCCGTTGCTTAGACAAAAAATTATTGCCCATAGCCAAGTCTTACAGGAAGTATTGCGTTTGACGGTAAAAGCAAGCTTTGGGATGTCTGGCTTTGCCTGGTATAAGGGAGAAATCCTCCAGGCTTCTGGAAAAGGTGGTGTCTACATAAAACCTTCTTAACAAAACTTCAAATCTGGATCGCGATTGATTCAGCTCTAGAGCAGCTTTTCTATGCTGAAAGGGAATAGCTTTCAGGAGAATTGCTTGATGATTGAGTCTCAGATCGTACTTGTCGTCTCACTACTTCTAGGCGGGTTGATTGGTGTAGGAAAGTTTCTTGATAACCCATTTCTCTATCTAGGAAGTTTGAGTGCGTCAGGCTTTTATGTATTTCTGCTGTTGCATAACGGCTTACTAGAAATTCTGAAACTGCTCGCACTGGTTCGTTAAATTCACAGGCGTTAAAGGCTGAATTATCTTGCCTTTAGCGCCATCCCAAAAAGCGCAGCAAGGGAACGCAGATATAGTAGCTGATGCCAAGCCAGAGGGCATAGAGGATGGCGAAACTACTAAAGAAGAGGATGCTTAAACCCAAAGCGGTTCCCGTGGGGCTGGTGGCGAAGGTTTGAGCGATCGCCATTAGCTCCGGTCGGAGGTTGGCAAAAACGGCCTGTAAGATGGAGAAAGTCGCCAATAGCGTGCTGCTAGTCCCCATTCCTGAAATTAAGGCATGAATCAGGTGATGGCTGGGTAAGCCCAGCGAGATGGCAATGAACGCAGGGGCGATCGCGCTCCAAATCAGTATCCCTTGAATTGTGCCAATTGCCAGAGACAGAGGAAAAATCAAGCCGCCAAAGCCAAAGGCGATCGCGCCCGCAATTCCAGAAAACAATAACCGTCGCTTTTGGGAAAATCCCCCACCCAAAGTAATGCCCCAAGCGGTACCGATCCCGGCGATCGCAAACAATAACGTTAACTGAGGCACAACGGCTACCCCCGCACTCCCCAACAACCCTGGGAACTGCGCCCCCACCCATTGGGCAAACACCGATCCTAAAGGCGTACCATAGGCGATCGCAAATCCCGCTAAAGTCCCCAAAGTTGCCCCTAAGCCTCCCAAAACCATTTCCCACACCGTAGTCAGACAGGCGGCTAGGGTGCCCCAGGTGAGGCGAAACGCCAAATTGAGCGATCGCGTCGCCAGTTTCAGGAATTGGCGGGGAAAAGACTGGAAAAGACTCGGCTGGCGTTGAACGGGTGCAACCCGCAAAGCCTGTTGAATTTCTGCCACAGAACTTGGGCGCTGCTGAACATCCAACTCCACCATCCGATCTAACAAAGCCGCAAACCCTGCACTCACGGGCGCGCAATGTCGCCAGCGCAGCCGCCCCGTAGTGGGATCTTCCAAGTCGGCTGGATATTGTCCCGTGAGTAAATGAATGGCTGTGCGCCCCAAGGCGTAAAAATCTGTTGCAGGGCTAACGCCCTCCCCCACGATCTGTTCGGGAGGGCTATATCCGGGAGACACCAGGCGCGTTGAACTATTCGCAGCCGATCCTGTTATGCCAATTTGTTTCGCCCCGCCAAAGTCAATGGCGACTAACTGCCCCGTACCTTGGCGCAACATTAAGTTAGAGGGTTTGAGATCGCGGTGAATAATGCTTTGTTGGTGCAGCGTTTGCAGAATATCCAGGGCTTGCTTAAACCAGTCAATAACTAAGGCTTCCGGGCAGCCTTGAGGATAGTCATGGGTGAGAACTTCATCCAAGGTTTTCCCGGTAATCTTTTCCATCACCAAGCAGGGTAACTGGCGCATCTGGTTTCCGGTTCCGAGGACAATTTGAAAGTAACCTTGGGGTTCAACTTGGGGAATTCCTGGATGGCGCAGGCGCGATAACACCGCCGCTTCTTGTTCAAACAGTTGGATAGCTTTTGGGGCGGTTTCAATCAGGACTTTTAAGACGCGTTCGGTTTGCGCCTGTAAGTCCCAAACGGTGTAAATTTGGGCAAACCCTCCCGATCCTAGGCGAGTCAGGGGAATATAGCGATCGCTCAAACGCAATGGTGCGCCACAACTCAAGCAAAATCGATTCGCCCCTGGTTGAGGATACGGGGCAGGGCAATCTGGATTAATACAATGAATGGTATGAACAACAGGCTGGATCGCCATACAAGTACAGCCAGGGGTTTGCTCGATTTTACCGAAAAATTGGGTCTAAAGCCTTCAAAAGCGGCTTTTTGCTAGGATCTAAGACGTGGCAAGGGCAATCAACCCCATCGCCGTCTATCCTAGAAATTGCAATTGGCGATCGCGCTTACCGTCTGCGGGAAAACAGACGAAATAAATTAAACTCTCCGCGCATCTGTTCGAGTTCTCGCTGGTGTTGCTGGGCGGTGAGGGCGTACCATTGGGCGTAACGTTCGAGTTCCTCGCGATGCTTTACCTCTTCATAAAAGGCGTGACTCACTTGATGCACCTGAAAAAACTCGTGCGCTTCAGGGGGAGACAGAGGAATAATACGTTGCAAGGGGTTGCTCATGGAATTGAAGTGTTTGCGCCACTTTCTGAGGCTAGCGTACTTTTCTGGCTAGGGTTACTTACAACCATCCCCGCAGGCGATAAATCAACATTCCGATATATTCTTTTAGGGTATTGGTGGTCTGTTGCAGATTGCTGACATCGGGGACGAGTTTGAGGATCAGACCTTCAAGGGTTGCAGACTCGATATCATCCCCTTGAGTTGAAAGAAAATCAGTAGGGGCGGGGATGGCATCAAACCCTTGTTTCTGAAAAATTAACCGCGATCGCGGCATGTGTAAAGCTGAAGTCACCAACAGAATTCGCCGAACGCCCAACGGTTCTAAAAGGTTGCGGACATTCACCGCATTTTGATACGTATTTAGCGAGGTGGGATCTTGTAAAATCGCAGAACCCGGAACGCCGATCAATTCAGCAATTTCAGCCATATCGGTCGATTCTGGCGCGCCGCCTTCCTTCCAGTCAATTCTGCCCCCAGACAGAACCAGCAAAGGGGCTTTGCCTTGACGGTACAATTGGGCCCCGTGGATAATGCGATCGCCTGCTTCAGCAAAATCCACCCAAGGACGCGGCGGTACGCGCGGTTTAATCCCTCCCCCCAATACTACAATCGCACCCGCGCTATCGAGTTCGCCACTCGGAATATTTTGCCATTCTAGCGATCGCACTAACTGCGTAGAAACCCAACCATTTCCCCCCAAAACCAATACCGCAAACGCTATCCCTAACAGAATGACCGCCCATCGGGGACGTTTCCACACCAGAAACCCAGATACCGCAATCAAAACGCAAGCTAACCCCAAAGGATAGACGAAAATGGGTAGCAGTTTGGATAGGAATAGGAACATGGGGAAGAGGGTGGGGGGATGGGGAGAAGAAGGGAATTGGGATAGATAGTCTCTAGTGCTACTTTGTCTTTACTGTCGGGGACGATTATCCTCGCCTAAGAAGTTAATCAGCTTTTTCCAACCAATTTTCGCTGCATTAGTAGAAAGGCGGGATTGAGATTCCATTTTGCGCCAGGTTTCTAGGCGGGTGCGTTCTTCAACGGGTTCTAGGATGTCTTCTAGGGTGGGAACTAGGGGTAACTGTTCGAGTTCTTCCGGGGTTCTCCACGCAAAGATAATCCAGCCTGTGGCGATCGTGCCAACAATCCCCAACACTAAACTAATGACTAAGGGGTATCCCAGCAACACAAAAGCCACAAAGAAGCATAGACCCACTTTGGCACCATTAGTCTTTTCAGCACGCCATTGTTGAATGGGAAGTTTTGGCTTTTCTGGAGGGGGACTGGGGTTCATTTAAGCACGCTCAACACGAGGATTTTCTAGTATTGGGAAAATACACCTGACCGTTGACGAACAACAAAATTTGCCTGTCTCCCAGGGACTACCGCGCATACACATCTAGCGTTTGAACCCCAAATCGAGCAGAAATTCCCCCCTGAACCCCTGCTATATTGAGGGACTTTGACTCCGGTTCCCCCTTTATAAGGAGGGCTAGGGGGGATCGCACCCTGTAGGTTCTATAAAACTGATGTCTACAGGGTAGTTCCTAGGGGAGTGCTGGGCGAATTGCAATCGATAACCTAGAAGTTCAACCGGTTCAAAATTATGACTCGTCGGCGGTTGACTCCTCAAGCTGCTTGGCTGCACTCAAGACTTTGAGAGCTTCCGCTTTTAGCTTCTTAGAGGCTTTCAAAAATCCGGGTGCTTCCTTAATCGGTTCATGAAACTGTTCGACAAATTCAAAGACATCTCGTTCGGGTAAGAATCTGGCTTTGACTTGCACGAAATAGGTTTGAGCCTGCTGGTCTTTTTTCAGTTTGGGATTGAATCTAAACGGTTTAACCGGACTATCTCGCCACAGCAGCGGAATATGAGAAGCCTTCATGAATTTGACTTTCTGCGGTGCTTCAGCTTGCTTAATCCAAGTGAGTCGCTCTTGATTGAAGTTACGCAGAACCGTAACACAGGGAAAGCGACAGACAGGAATAAATTGCCACAATCCAGAGAATTTGAATTCCCCATCCTTTAATTCGCTGTTGAGTTGGCTGGCTGAAGCTTGAGAACCCATAAATCCGACGAGCTGAAAAGCAACTTTATGGGGTTGATCTTTTTTAGGAAAATGCAGGATTTTGGGATAAACGATTAACCGTTGAGTCAAATTGCCTGTGGTTTCAATTTCCTTTTTCAAAGCTTCGTAAGCATAACGGCGTTTATTGGGAAGATAAAACAACGGATATTGCACGTTCCCTAAGCGAACCGTTGACTCTTCTTCGGTGAGCGTCACTTCTCCTTGAATGATACCAATTCCCTGGAAATAAGCATCTGTTTTGGGTTCGTCGGTGCTTTGTTCGGTACCCTCAGACTCTGGGGAAGCCTCCTGGGGGGGTTCTGCGGCTTCATCGGAAGCCTCATCTAGCGCGCCTGTTTCTGCGGGTTCCGGGGGTGGAGAAGATAAAGCGGCTTGCTGTTTTTTGGATTTTAATATAGGTTTTGCAGGCGATGGTGGTTTTGCAGGGGCGGGGGGTAGCTCGTCCGACTCAGACTCTAATTTCACCAGCAAATCTTGATACATCGCCTTTTGCTTGGAATTTGTAGCAGTTTTAATGAGTTGTTTGATTTTCTCGATTTGCTCTGACATGGGGATGGCCTATCTTACCTGAGCCTAACTCAGTTGCGTTAACCTTACTCTCAATCCTTCCAGTTTGACACCCTTGGAGCCTTAAGGCTCTTTTGATTCTTAGGTCTACGAATCTGCTGAATGCATTACTCAGAGCGAGATCGTTTTTCTTGGGGGAAACTTCACCCAAAAGTCAAGGTTCAAAGAAGGAGATGCGCGGGTGGATGCGGGGATGCAACAACCTCTCGACAGGAAGATCCTGTTGGAGATGTTGCTCGACAATTTCTGGAATATCGCCAGGTTGTACCCGACAATACCAGATTTCGTCTGGTAAAACGCGAACGGTAGGGCTGAGGCTGCATTGTCCTTGACAGCCGCATTCTACCACTTCTACCCCATCGGGAACAGCAACTTGAAAGGCGTTAAGCACTGCTTGGGAACCATTTTTTTGACAGGTGCGATGCTGACAGACCCAAACCTGTCTCGCAGGCTTCCCGGTCTGATTTTCAGCGAGTTCTGGAGATTTGCGATCCACGAGTGGCTAATACGGGAAAGGAAAGACAACAGACCATTGACAATCAAGGGTATCCTTACCAGCCTATCCTAGCACCGACTTTTTAGACGGGATTGGATGCGGGTTGCAGGCAGCGAATGGCTTCTAGCAAACCTCTGGCTTTGTTGAGGGTTTCTTCGTATTCTTTTTCGGGATCGGAGTCTGCCACTAAGCCTGCGCCTGCTTGTACGGAAACAGTTTGGTTTTGAACGACCATTGTCCGAATGGCGATCGCGCTATTGAGTTGTCCGTCAAAATCATAATAGCCGTAAGCCCCGGAGTAGACGCCCCGGCGACAGCCTTCGAGTTCGTGAATAATTTCCATTGCCCGAATTTTAGGCGCGCCGCTGACAGTTCCGGCGGGGAAACAGGCTTTCAACAAGTCCCAAGCGGTTTTTCCGGCCCCTAATTCGCCAATGACGTTACTCACAATATGCATGACGTGGGAGTAGCGTTCAATTACCATTAATTCGTCTACTTTAACCGTACCAATGGTACAGGCCCGCCCCAAGTCGTTGCGCCCTAAGTCTACCAGCATGACGTGTTCTGCGACTTCTTTGGGGTCTTGCAATAAGTCTTCTCCTAGAGCAACATCTTCTTGATGGGTTTGTCCGCGCCGCCGGGTTCCGGCAATGGGGCGCAGTAAGGCTGTGGAGGTGCCATCGGGTGCTAGGGTGGCTTTGACCATCACTTCAGGGGACGAGCCGATAATCTGCCAATCCTGGAAGTTAAAATACGCCATGTAGGGCGAAGGGTTAATTAAGCGCAGGGAACGATACAGGGAGAAGGGTTCGCCAGGATAGGGAACCGAGAGGCGCTGCGAGAGAACCACTTGAAAGATATCGCCTGCAAAGATATAGTCTTTGGCTTTTTGGACGTTCTGGCAGAAATCGGCTTTGGAGATGTTACTGGTGTAGTTTAGGGGCGCACTGTTCTGGCCCGGTGGGTTCCATTCCAGTAAGGTGCTATTGGCGGATAAGGGAGATTGTAACTTGTTGACGAGTTGGCGAACGCGATCGCGCGCTTGTTGATAGGCTTGTTCTAGGTCGGGCGCGTTGCGTAAATCGGCATAGGCGACCGCCCAAATTTTCCGCTTCACTTGGTCAAAAATCAACAGGTTATCCACCTGCATCCAGACGCCATCGGGTAAATCGTTTTCCCCGCCGCTGTAAACGGGAACGCGGGGTTCAATCCAATGAATTAACTCATAGCCCCAAAAGCCAAATAAACCGCCAATTCCGGGGGGGAGTTGCGGCAATTTTACCGGATGATAAGGTTCTAGACAGCGGGCCAGAACGGTGAAGGGATCGTCTTGAAACTCCTGAACCGAACCCTCGCGGAAAGTTTGGGTGGTGCGATCGCCCCGCGCTTCTAAAATCCATAGAGGATCGCATCCTAATAAACTGTAGCGGGCGAGGTTTTCTCCTCCTTCAACCGACTCTAATAAAAAGCTGTAGGGTTGCCCCGCACACACCTTATACCACGCTGAAACTGGCGTATCGAGGTCGGCTACCCATTCTTGATAGACCGGCACAAAGTTACCTTGTTGAGCGAGTTCAGCAAATTGAGAAAACTCAGGATAAATCATCGGAGGTTGAGGGGCAGCGGAGGTTGTCAAATGTAACATCCAATCGTAGCAGATAGCGGCTAGTCCTCCCGGTGTAACTGGCGACGAGCCGCCTCTAGGACAATGCGTTGTTCGGCCTGGGCGATCGCCTCCAGGGTCGCTGGAACGGCCTGTAAATCGACGGAAATGGTACTAATTCCCCATTGCACCAATAAATCGACTAATTCGGGATACAGGCTGGGCGCTTGACCGCAAATGGAACAGGGAATGCCACAAGTCCTCGCTGTTTGAATCAGTTGTTGAATTGCCCTTAAAACCGCAGGATGCAGCCCATCAAAAGCGGAGGCGAGAACCCCTAAATTGCGATCGATACCTAACAAAAGTTGCGAGAGGTCGTTTGTGCCAATCGAGATTCCCCGCACGCCCGCCTGCACGTATTCGGGCAATAAGAAGAGGATAGAAGGCACCTCTGCCATAATCCACAGTTGCAGCCGTTCCGGGTCTAAACCCGCCAGGGGCAGGCGGTTGCGACAAAAGACAAATTCTTCTACCGTTCGCACAAAGGGCAGGATCGGATGCACGTTATGCAGGCCTTGCTGATGCACTTGGGCGATCGCCCTCAATTCTAAATCAAATAAATCCGGGTTCAACAGGCAATTAAACGTGCCGCGCAGTCCCAGCATGGCGTTCTGTGACGCGGGTAGCGGCATCCCTTCTGGATCGATATTTAAATCTAACGCCCGATAAAATACGGGCCGAGGAGCAAACGCCGAGGCAAATCGAGCGATCTGCTGTTGCAAGCGTTCGGCAAATTCAGCCCCCCGTCCTTGGTGCAACCAATCCCACGGCGACAGTCCATCTAGAATTTCGGGTACCATCAACTCCGATCGCAGCAACCCCACCCCATCTACAGGTAAGGCTTGCGCCCGTTCGATGGAAGTAGACTGACTGAGATTGACCATCAGTTGGGTGCTGGTGCGGTAGGAATACGGGGTTGCTAGCGGTTGCGGTCGAGGCAAGGGGGCGATCGCCGGCGCATCTCGACGATAAATTTCGCCCGTACTCCCATCCATAAATAGCACCTCGCCCGATTGAATCAGGCGGGTTGCCCCCTGAACGCTGACAATGGCGGGAATTCCTAGTTCGCGGGCAACAATGGCTCCATGACTGGTTAAACTACCCTGTTCGGCAATAATACCGGCGGCTTGTTGCAACAGCGGCAGATGTTCGGGGGCGATCGCGCCAACCACTAAAATTCGACCCGGTACAATCGGTTCCGTGAGGGTCTGCGTTGATCCGATCGCGGTTGCTCGCGTTTGCACTTGACCGGGGGCCGCCGCTAATCCCCGAAGAAAGGGGGTCGAGACTTCTAAAGAGGGCGGTTTCAGGGCTAAAGGGTGCTGGACGGGAAGGGGCTGCACCTGTACCTGGGTGAGATACAGCGTGGACTGCGGTTGCGCGATCGTCCATTCCAGGGTGTAGGGGGAGGCGATATTGGCTTTAAGCTGTTGGGCTAAATGGACGAGTTGTTGCAATTCGCGATCGCCCAAAACAGCCTGGGTGCTGAGGGATTCGGTAAGAATTTGCGTTTGTAAGGGGTTCTGGGGAGGCAACGCTTCGGTGGCTAAGTCGTAGAGAATGGTTTTTTCCCCCAGATGGGTGTCTTGTAAGGTTCCGGTTTCGGCCTGAATGCGGTAGAGATCGGGCAAAACTTCGCCTTTGACCAGGGACATTCCTAACCCCCAGGTAGCCTGAATTTCAAAGGTGTCTGCGGTGGCGCTGAGGGTGCCTGTGGCTTTGGCGTTGGCGATGGGTTGGATTAAGACAGCGAGGTAAATTTGGTGGAGTTTGACGCCGCAGCGCTGCCAATACAGGAGGCTGCGGGCGCGAAAGAGTTCTGCCCAGACTTTTTTGATCCCAGCTTCTAGGGATGCAACCGGGTCAGCGCAAATATGGGATTGCCACAACCCTGACGTTGCATAGGGTTCGGGGCTGAAGGCAGGGTTGTCTGGGCGCGAGGTTTGTAAGGCTAAAGAGGGTCTGAGGATGAAGGTAGACAACTCCGTTTGGTGGCTTAACTGTTCTGCGGCTTCGCTGAATGAGGCCAGCCAGTCTGGAGGTAAGGGGGCTGTTTGAATTGAATCGCGAATTTGTCGGGCGATCGCTTGTAACTGACGCGGGTTGTTGACATCTAAGTGTAAGGCAGAGTCGGACAGGTCGGAAAAGAGCGGTTCTAACCAGTCAATCTCAGCTAAAAAATTGCGTAAAATGGAGCTTCTGACAACAAATCCCGGAATGACCGGATAGCCTCGTTGCAGCAGTTGACCCAGATAAAAGGCTTTGTCTCCAACGACAAACCGATCCTGGGGATGAATTCGATCGAGCCATTCTAAAACGGTCACAGCATTTTGCTTGCGGACGTGCAAGAGCGTACGAACAGTTCGGTGAATTGTGGTTTGTGTTGATTCTGAGATCGGGGTTTTTCAACCCGACTGGAAGAATCGAAGCATTGAATGTGAATCAATCGGCTAGCCAGCCGTTCTATCTTTGCTTACTCAGTCAATGCGGCTACCGTGCATACACATCGAGTGTAGGAATCTCGCATCTAGCTGAGATTCTCCTAAATCCCCTGTTTAAAGGGGGGCTAGGGTGGATCGAAACCCCATAGAACATACTAGAAGACTGATGCATACACGGTAGGACATTTCGGGTGGAAGAAGCAAAAGGCGGTTCGATTTTGCGTTTTGCAAATCTTATCGTTAAAGTAGTTGGAATCGGTGTAAAGTGCAGCCTATTTTTGGGTTTGGGTGGCAAACTTTGCTGAATGTCCCTTGCTGAACTGAAACGCATGAGTATGGGTGGCTGGCTGTCGATTGGAAAAGCTTGGTCGGGTTTATTTTTAAAGTCAAGCTGTCCTTTGTGCGATCGCCCTGCTGAGGGCCACTTATGTGCAGCTTGTTTAAAGTCTTTGCGGCGCTGTCAGTTAGCCGATCCGCAACGGTTATGGCAAGCTGAATTACCTGTATTTGCTTGGGGTTCCTATAGTGGCTTGCTCAAGCGGGCGATCGCGGTTTTAAAATATGAAAATCAACCGCAATTAGCCCGCGTCTTCGGGACGGAGTTGGCCCAAGCCTGGTTGGCTTCTGGGATCTCTTATCCGCGAGGAACGGGGGTTGTCCCTATTCCTCTCCACGAAACGAAGCTGAAGCAGCGGGGTTACAATCAAGCGCAATTGTTGGCTGAACAATTTTGTGAGATTTCTGGTCTGCGTTTATACTCCTCCGGGTTAAAGCGGGTTCGCCAAACACAAGCCCAGTTTGGTTTAACTTCTTCAGCGCGATCGCTCAATTTGACCGAGGCGTTTGCGGTAGGAAACCTCAAGCGCGACTCTCCTATTTTATTACTGGATGATATCTATACGACCGGAGCAACCGCTCGCTCTGCTGCCCAAACGCTGCAACAACAAGGAATTTCGGTGCTGGGAATTGGGGCGATCGCGCTGGCGGGTCAATCATCTTGAGTCTTGCGACAAATCGTAGTTTTTCACCCGGAGATCGGTTAGAGTGCTAGGTAGCTCTGTGGGCTTGTTGATTTCTGAGAGATCCATGACTGAGATTGACGATCTGCCGTCCCTTCGGGTTTTGATTGTTGAAGATGACCCGATGATGCAATTAGGTTTAGAACAAACCTTGATGGAACAGCCGAACCTAACGCTCGTGGGACAAGCAGAGGATGGGTATTTAGGGGTAGAAGCGGCGCTGAAACTGAAACCCGATTTGGTGGTGATGGATATTGGTTTACCCCGGTTGGATGGGATCGCCGCCACTCAGCAAATTAAGCAAGCCCTCCCTGACGTGCGCGTGGTGATGCTGACTTCCCACACGACGGAAACGGAAATTATTGCGGCGCTTTCGAGTGGGGCTGATGCCTATTGTATTAAAGGGGCGAATGTAGACCGCTTGCTGGCTGCGATCGCGGCGGCTCAAGAAGGGGCCACTTATCTCGATCCGCAAATTGCTCGTAAAGTGATCGAACACTTAAAACCACCAGCGCCTACGAGCAATATCGGTCAGCTTTCCCAGCGAGAATTAGAAGTTCTCAAGTTAATGGTGGAAGGATATAGTAACCCGGAAATTGCTGCCGAGCTTTATTTGAGTCCCAATACCGTTAAGACTCACGTTCGCGGGATTATGAATAAGCTGGCGGTGGATGACCGCGTACAGGCCGCTGTTGTAGCGCTTCGGAGCGGTCTGGTTTAAGCTGGCTCATCCCATCAACTGGCTTAACAATCTTTGACTTTTTCGGATAAACCTAACCCGGCAACTTCCATCAGCAAAGCGACGCCCGTTAAACCGGGGGGAATATGCTTGATGGCGAGTAAACCGGATGCAACGCTAATGCCGCTGCTTAACAGTAAGGTTGCCCCTCCAATTGCGAGAACTTTACCGAGTTTGGCTTGGGTTGTTCTTTCCATACTCACATCCTATAAAGTAAATTTTTGTAATGTTAAATAACATAACAGACTTTGGTCAAAGCGATCGCCTTTCTAGAGCGCAATTGTCAAAGTTTTCTGCAACCCTCTAAAGACTTAAGTAGATATACTCACTAAAGGCTCAAGTCTTAGGCGCGAGCGCAAGATTGGCGATTCAATTTCAGCGATGAAACTGACTGAAGTGAGTTAAGTTTCTTATCGCTCCAATTCCATCGCAGCAAAAATCACCTTTAATAGCATCGCCCGATCGGGTGATATCTTTTCATTCTGCATCAATTCCACAAATATACATTGACTTTCTCATTTTTATCCGGAAAATATTTCAGCGACATCGAACAAGAATAACTTGTTTTTTTCTATTTTTTGAATCACCCGATTGGATGAAACCAAAAGGTGAGGTGACTGAGAAAAGAGCCAAAGTAACTTAGGAATTGTCAAACACAAATCAACTCAAAAAAAATGCAACTACCCAATAATACTCAATCTGCTAACTTAATTGCTCTGAATAAACCTACCCTAAGTCGGGGTTCTAAAGGTAATGATGTTCGCGAACTTCAACGCCTACTTATTCATTGGGGATTGGGTTCTTATGACACCTTTATAGATGGCACTTTTGATGAAATTTTAGAATATAGTGTCAAAGCCTATCAACGCCGCGTCTTCTTAACAGAAGATGGAATTGTCGGTTCCTTAACCTGGCAAGCCCTCTATACCGGCGCACCTGTCAATATGCCTGAACTGCGTCGCGGTCATTATGGATTAACGACGAGCAAAGTGCAAGAAGTTTTACAAATTTGCAGCGATTATCAAGGCAAAATTGACGGTGACTTTGGTTGGATGACCGAGCAAGCTGTGAAAGCTTTTCAAAAGCGAGTTAGCTTAGTTTCCGATGGAGTTGTATACTCACCGGAAACGACGTTGCGGTGCTGGATGAGTTGTTCCTGAACAGCCCCCACACCCTGCGCTACGGTGTGACCGAAAACCTGCATTCCTACGATGAAATCAAGGCTTTCCGCGCGGCGCGGCCT
>JAAHGE010000550.1 GCA_010672635.1 Desertifilum sp. SIO1I2
CCGGTCGATCCTCGCCTCGCTCGACATCGATCTCGACCCATCCGCACCGGCGAGCACGCTCACCGTCGGCGAGCAGCAGGCAGTCGAGATCGCCAAGGCGATGTCGCAGGACGTGCGTGTGCTGAGGGTTGCTTCAACTCCAAGAAGTCGTGCATCAACCCCTGTTGCTAGAGATGACTCAGCCGCCGCCTTAGCCTCCCGATCGCCAATATTAGCTTGCTGACGCCTTTCAACGTCCAAACTCCCTAGCCACCCAAGAAGACTCTCGCCAACTATTCTCTTGGGCTTTTGGTCGCGTTTCCGTAACAGAGATCGTCCTTTTACCACTCTGTATAAAGGAAGATTTCGATCGAGAGAGCGCGCGCTTAGGTCTGAGGAGAATTGGCACCAATCTAACATCCGATATAGGACAAACCTCGCCCCGATCGGGAATTATTAAGAGAAAGCAAATGGCGGTCTACTCTGCCTTCAGTTTGCTCGTCGATAAAATTGCCTCTTAAAAAAACCTTAGCACCCCATTCCCAGAAGCCGATATGAAAAAAGTTCTATTTCTATTTGGAGAATTGAATGATGATGATATTGACTGGCTGATAGCCAACGGTCATCGAGAAACCATTCCCGAAGGTACCGTTTTGATTCAAGAAGGTCAAACAATAGACACGCTCTACATTTTACTGGAAGGGCAAGTTACGGTGTCGATTTTGACCCAAGACGGTCACGCTCAGATCGCAGACTTAGCTTCTGGTGAAGTCTTTGGAGAAATGTCGTTTGTGGATAGCCGTCCCCCTTCAGCTACCGTTCAGGCGGTCAAACAGTCGCTGGTGTTAAGCATTCCCCGTTCAAAACTGGCTATTCGACTGCACCATGATGTCGGATTTGCCTCGCGTTTTTATCGAGCGATCGCGCTATTTCTCTCTAGCCGCTTGCGAGGAACGGTGGGCTTCCTCGGTTACGGCAAACCTCCCCATGCAGAAGTTCCCCATGACGATTTAGCGCCCGAAATTGCCGATAATCTCCCGATCGCCAATGCTCGATTTGATTGGTTGCTCCGCCGCTTAGTGGATTCCGAACTGGTCGTTCCTCCAGAATTAACTCAGGAACATTTAAACCTGAAATAGGGGTCTAAAACCTTATCAAGGGATTTTCTAACTTTCCTTTGACCCTTATTGTTAAGCTTGGAGGTCTTCGATTATGTTCAAGCCTCATAATGACAAACATCGCTCGGTACGATGGCAAGCGGGAACTGCATTTTTCTTGGCGTTAGGAATGACGGGTCTGAGTGCAACCCCTCTGATGGCTGCCATGCCTTGGGAAGAACGCGAACCCCTGCAAATGGCTCAGGTTTTCGGTCAACCTCAAGCCGTCGTTCCGGCTGGAGAATATATTCCAGTCACCTATAGCGAAGCGGAAAGAATTGTGTTAGCGCCCGATGAAACAATGGAGCTAACCTTAACGATTCCTGAGCATATTCGCTCGAATACGGGAACCATTTTAATTGCTGCGGGCAGTCAGGTGTTGGGTCAGCTAGAGCCAGTGAGTACCGGAGGCGTGCAATTTGTCGCCAGGGAGCTGATTTTAAATGATGGTCGCCGACTCTATATGGAGGCAGTTTCTCAAAACGTGACGCGCACCGAACGCGTCGATCGCGGCCTGAGTGGAAATAGCGTGTGGAAAGGAGCTGCCGTGGGTGCAGGAGCCGCAACAATTATTTCAGCCATTACGGGCGATCGCGCGATCGCCACAGAGGAAATTCTAGGCGGTGCAGGCCTAGGAGCGCTTGCAGGCGTGCTGTTAGGTCGTCGGCGTGCGGATGTGGTGGTAGTGGAACCGGATCTCGATCTGGGTTTAACCCTGACTTCGGATCTGTATTTGCGTTAGTTGACTTCAGCTCGCTGCAAGCAAACGATAAATGTGGTTCCTCGATTTAGGATCTGGGGATGTACCGCCGGACTGAGAACTTGAATTTTCCCCTGCATCTGTTCGATCAGGTCTTTGGCGATCGCCAGCCCCAAACCGGTACCGGGAATTAGGGTTTCGGCTTGGACGCCGCGATAATGCCGCTCAAAAATATGTTCGAGGTCTTGTGCGGGAATCCCCGGCCCGGTATCGCTAATCTGAATGCAAAGAGTTGCCGGGGTTTGCTCGTTTGTTTCGAGGTACACGCATCCTCCGGGCGGGGTGTATTTAATGGCGTTGTCTAAAATATTGCTTAAGACTTCTCGCAGGGCTTGAGGATTGGCTTGGACGAGCGGTAGAGGAGGGGTGAGGCGGGCATATAGGGTTTGCTGCTTGTCTTGGGCGATCGCTTCAGCCGAGTGAATTAGGGGCAGCAATAGCTCGCGAATGTCGCAGGCTTCTAAGGGTAAGGTGTTTTGTCCTAAAGCGTTGGCTGCGGGTAATAGGGCTTGGGGGCGGCTTTGGACATCGATGGAATCGACAATAACGGATTCTTTCTCGACTTCAACAATTTCAATGGCTCGATCGAATTGTTGCAGCAGGTCTTGCAGGCGATCGCTCTGTTGGACGATACTTTCGGCGATCTGGTAGTTGCGATCGCTCTGGTTAAGGCGTTTGACCAGTAATTTGCCAAAGGTTCGCAATGCCGTCAGCGGGTTGCGGAATTGGTGCAGCAGATTGTCTAAAATATCGTGTTGTTGGGCAATGCGTTGGCGGGAGTGTTGTTCTTCTTCCCGAAGCCATTGCGCCCGTTGGTCTAAGACGCAGGCTAAGGCAATGCTATCGGCAATTTGCTGAATTTGTTCTTTTTCCCCTTGGTTCCAAGCGCGATCGTCGCGTCCTGTCACCAGTAGCCCCATTACAATACTTTCGTGCATCAGGGGAAAGACCCGTTGGCGCTGATGCATCAGGGTTGCTTCTGCTGTCCAAGCAGGTTGAGGATCGGTACGCTCTGCTTTCGGTTGTTTCGGGAGCAAGGCCCGCTGTTGCCAAGCTAAGTTTTCCGGCGAACGGCTGGTTTCTGGAAGGAATGTCCGTTCTTGCTCTGGCTGCCAATTTCTAGGCACTTCTGGATGGGCTACGATCGGGACAAGTTGGGTCGGTACATCTTCAACTAATTCCTCCGTGAGGTAGACCACGCTCAAAGAGGCTCCTAACCCTTCTGTGAGGAGGGAAACTTGCGAGCGACACAGGGCAACAAATTCGGAACTGGCTGGCATTAACATACCATCGCACAATACTCTACAGGGGTTTTACAAGGGTTGAGCCTTGGGACAGATTGAAAATTGCTCGGCAGACCCTTGTTAAATTAATTAAAATTTCTTATACTCTTGATCGGAGTTGATTAACGATCCCGAAGCCGATTGGACGGGAAGTGTCCTTAAATCATAACCTTTGCACCCATTTCTGTTTTATTTCTTTAGTTTAAGAGAAGTTGATATTTTGAACACAAACCGATATAATTTCGACGGATTTTGTAGCTATTACTACACCCGTCCGCTTACAGAGGAGGTAAAGAAGTTTGGCCAGGAGACGCAAGCGCAAAAGTCGTCGTCGCCAAGAAGGGCGTCGCCATTCGCGGCGTGCCTCGCGAATGTAAGCGGCCGGCATTTGCCGCAGCCTTAACCCGCGCGCGGCTGCGGCGATGGGATCCCGCAAAGCGTTCGG
>JAAHGE010000551.1 GCA_010672635.1 Desertifilum sp. SIO1I2
GCATCAGTTGGCGATCGCTTTTTATATCTGGGCCTTAGCACTCATCGCGAAAGCACTCATCGCGAAGCACTTAACAGAAGACATAACTCGCGGAAGCGATCGCCTCTTTGTTCAAAGTTTTGGAATTGGTCAAAACTGGCACAAGCAGGCGAGAGCAAGACGCCTTTTGCTTGATATTGCTTGGCTAAAGCCAATCCTTGGGGAACTGCGTTTTCCAGGGTTTCCACCTGTTTAAAGGCGGTATAACCCACCTCAGCGAGGCGCTTGGCGAACAACTCCGAAGCCTCGCCAATTAATAATACGGCGGCGGCTTTAGCTTTAATAGTCTCTAGCCACGCCGTATCGTCGCCTTCTTTAGCTTCTCCTCCTGCAATCAAAATCACAGGTTCGCTAACGGCGGCTAACCCAACCTGGGCTGCATCGTAGTTCGTGGCTTTGCTATCGTTAATCAGAACAATTCCATCGAGGGTGCGGATGGTTTCTAGGCGATGGGGAACCCCCGGAAATTCTGCAATGGCTTGAGCGATCGCGCTCTTGTCAATTCCGGCGAGTCGCGCCGCCGCAACAGCCATTAACAAATTTTGCTGATTGTGCGCCCCTACCATTTTTAACGCATCTGCTCGGACAATCGGTTCGCCTTGAGCAATGACCCATCCCTCTTCTAGGTAGACGCCGCGATCGCGATCGCCCAAGAGATTTTCTTTACCAACCGTACTCGTCCAAATTGCCTCTTGCCACTGGGTTAACCCCATTTGGCGTAGATAGGGATCGTCGCCGTTAAACACTTGCCAGCGCGATCGCTTCAGCAAGCTTGCCTTAATGTTGTAATAATTTAAGAGCGTTTTGTGGCGGTTGAGGTGATCGGGGGTAAAAGTTGTCCAGACTCCAATTTCAGGTGCTAGGGTGAGGGAAGATTCAATTTGGTAGCTGCTAATTTCTGCGATGACCCAATCCAAGGGTTTTATAGAGGAGTCGGTTGCCGCAAGGGCGAGTTCTCCAATAGCACGACCAATATTACCGCACGCAGGTGCATTGAGTTGGGCGGTTTGAAAAATCGCGGCGACTAGGGCAGTTGTGGTGGTTTTGCCATTCGTTCCTGTAATGCCCACCCAAGGAATATGTTTTAAATGACGCCAAGCCAGTTCAACTTCACCCAAGACTTCAATTCCCAATTGTCTGGCTTGTACCAGTACAGGCACATCCCAAGGAACTCCCGGACTGACGACAATGCACTGGGGTAACTCGCTGCCTGCTTCTAAGTTGAAGTCCGATCCTAGATAGACGGGAATTCCTTCAGATTGAAGCTGCTGCTGTTGTTGTTGCAAGGAGGCAGAAGTATTGCGATCGCTCGCGCTAACTTGCCATCCTTCCCGTTGGAGGAGGCGTGCTGCTGCAAGACCTGATTTTCCCAGTCCGATGACGTGAGCGTGAGCCATAGCCAATCTCTATCGATCCCAACTTTGCCAACTTCATATTTTATTATCCTTTTGAACCCTAAAAAAAATAGTCATGTCTGCGGATTCCTACCAGCACTTTGTAAAGTGTGTGTAAACGCTATCCAATTGAGAGTGAATGCGCTAACATTTTCACATATCTCTGTCTATCTTTCTCAAGATAGAATTATCAGCTTGCCCGCCTTGGAGTTTGTGAGTCTAGCTCCGCTTGGGTGAATCTGGGAGCAGTGAGTTGCTGTTCTCAGTTTTGTGGATAAAGTTGATTTTCAAGCAATTTCCAGTCTAATTCCCGTCTTCAGCGAGGAACTAAGGGGAATCCATCTGTCAACTCGCTTGTGTGGCTCCAAATGCAACAGTCTTCTGTAAACGCCCACCCCTTAAGAATTACAGGGGCGATCGACTTTTTTCTATGGAGACCCAAAGCGAACGGGAGCAAAATCTATGAGTTTTGACGCACAAGTTGCGGTTTCCGACCCTTTATTTTCTTGCTCTGGCGAAATGAGCGATCGCATCCGCGCTCAAGATTGGTCAGAAACCCCCCTAGGCGCGATCGCCACCTGGCCGCAGAATTTGCGGCTCGCCCTTAGTATTTTGCTCTCTTCGCAATTTCCGATGCAAATCCTTTGGGGGCCGGAATACATTCACTTTTATAACGACGCTTATATTCCGATTGCAGGTAACAAACACCCCCACGCCCTAGGACAGCGAGGCAACGAATGTTGGTCAGAGGTCTGGGAATTTGCCGGCCCTCTGTTAGATAACGTCAGAACGACCGGAAAAGCCACCTGGTCGGAAGATCAACTCCTGTGGCTCAACCGTCGAGGCTATTTAGAAGAATGCTACTTTACCTTTTCTTATGCCCCCATTTACGGAGGGGTGGGCCAAGTGGATGGCATCTTTATTGCCGTACAGGAAACCACTTTGCGCTTAATGAGCGAACGCCGCCTCAAAACCTTGCAAGCTGAAGCCCAAGAAGCCAGAAACCGCTTAGAACGGGTGCTAGCTAGCCTCAACGATGCCTTCATTATGCTGGATCGTCAATGGTGCTATACCTATGTCAATCCGCCAGCGGCTCAACTGTTTGGCAAAACCGAGGCTGAATTACTCGGTCAACCCATTTGGCAAGCCACCCCTAGTTTTAATGAACCGACTTGTGCCAGAGAACTTCGCCAAGCCATGACCGAGCAAAAGGTGCGGTATTTTGAGCGTTATTGCCCGTTGGAAAAGCGATGGTTTGAACTGCGCGTGTATCCCTTTCCGGATGGTCTTTCTTTGCTAGGCGTCGATATTAGCGATCGCAAACAAGTGGAAACCGAACTCGCAGAACTCCTCAGCCGCGAACAAGCCGCCAGAGTCACCAGCGAAGCCGCCCGCGAATCAGCCGAAGCCGCCAACCGAATTAAAGACGAGTTTCTCGCCGTCTTATCTCACGAATTGCGAACGCCCCTCAACCCCATTATCGGTTGGTCGCAAATTTTGCAAACGCGCCCATTAGACCCAGAAACCACCAAACGGGCCTTAGAAACCATCGAACGCAATGCCAAATTACAAACGAAATTAATCGAAGATTTGCTAGATGTTTCGCGGATTCTGCGGGGAACATTGAACCTAGAAGCGCATTCGGTGGATTTAGCGACCATTATTGGAGTCGCCATCGATACGGTGCGGTTAGCGTGCGAAGCCAAGTCAATTAACCTGCAAACGCACTTTCAGCCCCATATTGGCTGCGTGACGGGCGATCCGAACCGCCTGCAACAGGTGATGTGGAATCTGTTTGCCAATGCCGTCAAGTTTACCCCACCCGGCGGACAGGTAAATATCCGGTTGGAGCAAGTAGAAGGCTACGCCCAAATTACCGTCAGCGATACCGGCCAAGGCATTTCTCCAGAGTTTTTACCCCACGTATTTGAGTATTTTCGCCAAGAAGATGGAAGTCTGACCCGCGCTTCGGGGGGATTGGGTTTGGGGCTAGCGATCGTGCATCATTTAGTGGAATTGCACGGCGGAAGCATTACTGTCGAGAGTTCCGGCTTGGGTTTAGGGGCAACCTTTACCGTCCGCTTACCGCTTTCAGAGAAGCGATCGCGCCCTCGCAGTCGCGCTAAACCCCTACTTCCCCACATTCATTTACGGGGAATGAAGGTTTTGGTGGTGGATGATGAGGCAG
>JAAHGE010000552.1 GCA_010672635.1 Desertifilum sp. SIO1I2
TCCGAATTCCCCACGGTATTTTTCGCTATCCCGGTGCCGATCATGGCTTTTTCTGCGACCATCGAGCTAGTTACAATGAAGCGGCAGCATCTGATGCCTGGACGCAGGTGATGCAGCTTTTTAGTCGCGAACTCCAGGCCACCTAATTTGACAGCAATCTCCCATGAACTCTCAATCGACCTCATCTAAAGCGTTGACATCTTTTACCGCTGACGATTTCGCCAAAGCGCTTGAACAGCACGATTACAATTTTCAAGCCGGACAGGTGGTGAACGGTAAAATTATTGCTCACGATAATACTGGTGTCTACGTGGATATTGGCGGTAAGTCAGCCGCTTTTGTCCCGCTTGCAGAAGCTTCCCTCAGTTCGGAAAAACCTTTGGCAGAGGTTTTACCCCTCAACGAGGAAATGGATTTTTTGATTGTCCGCGAACAAAATGAGGACGGACAAGTTACGCTGTCTCGGCGACAGTTGGAAATTAAGCAACGCTGGAATAAAGTCCTTCAGTTGCAAGAGGAAAATCAATCGGTGCAAGTGCGCGTCACCGGAACCAATAAAGGTGGCGTTACGGTAAATCTTAAAGGGTTGCGCGGGTTTATTCCTCGCAGTCACTTACTCGAAAGAGAGAATTTAGAGGCGCTTGTGGGCGAATCGCTAACAGTTAGTTTTATTGAGGTCAACTCAGAAACTCGTAAATTGGTGCTTTCTCAACGTCTAGCAACCCAATCGGCTAGTTTTAGTCAATTTGAAGTGGGTCAACTGGTTGAAGGCAAGATTTCTGGAATTAAACCGTTTGGTTTGTTTGTGGATTTAGGCGGAGCAACGGGCTTAATTCATATCAAGCAAATTAGCCAAAATTTTGTGGAGTCGATTCCTAGCGTGTTTCAACTTGGACAATCGGTCAAAGCCATTATTATTAATTTGGATGAAGGCAGAAACCGCATTTCCTTATCTACCCGCATTTTAGAAAATTATCCCGGCGAGATGATCGAAAAAGGTGAGGAAGTGATGGCCAGTGCCGAAGCCCGACGCGATCGCGCGGCCAAACAACTGTTAAGCTAATCTAGCATTTGCTGCCTCAAGGCAAACTATTCTTAATGGCTGTAAAATCCCTAACTTCTTTTCGAGGTTGGGGATTTTGTCTGAAAAGTTATCGATTGAGTGGCAAAATGAGAGAAAAAGCACGCTCAGTAACCGTAGCAATCTCACCCTAAAAATTTTTACAATGGCAGTCATTTGGGAACTTGATTTTTACTCGCGACCGATTCTGGATGAAAATCAGAAAAAATATTGGGAAGTCATCATTTGTGAAAGTCCTTTAACGGTTCAGCGATCGCCAGATTCGTTATTTCGCTTTAGCAAATTTTGTGACGGCACGCAAGTCAATTCTATTTGGTTAAAAGAAGCCCTCTCGGAAGCGATCGCCAAAGCCCCCGCCCCACCCAGTAAAATCCGCTTCTTTCGGCGACAGATGAATAACATGATCTGCAAAGCCTGCAAAGAGATCGGCATCGATCCCATCCCTTCACGGCACACCATTGCCCTCCAGGAGTGGCTTAAAGCCAGAGAAACCGATTTTTACCCCAATCAGCCCGGATACGACTCCACCTCGGCTAGCACCAGCAGCGTCAGCTATCCAGCCACCACCCCGCAACTGTTACCCGATGCCTTGCAAGGGCAAAAATGGGCTTATGTCAACCTTGAAGCCCAAGCCTTGGATGAAATGCCAGAATGGGAAATTGCCTTTGGCGAAGCCTTCCCCCTGGGTCTATTAGGCATCGACCCCCAAACCTCAATTCCCGGCCTGATCGTTTACTCCTCGCGAGCCGTTCCCCTAGCCGCTTGGATGTCGGGAATTGAACTTGCCTATGTCAAAGCCACCTTCGGTACGCCCGCCCGCCTGACGCTGGAATCTGGGGCCAGCGACGCTTGGATTTTAGCCCAACTTAGCAAAGCTCAAACCCAACAAGAAGGGAAAAACTTTGAACAAGCCAAGCAAACCGCCAAGGGCGTCCACTTTTTAGCCATCCAGTCCGATCCCCAATCAGAATCATTTGCTGGATTTTGGTTGTTGCAGGAGGACCATTAGATCGTAAGTTGTTATTAGTCAGTTGTTGGTTGTCTGAATTGCTTCTTAAAGCTCCTCACACCCCGCTGGGATCAAAAGAGCGCTAGGCAGCAAAAATTTTTGACTGGACAACTGATGGCGCTATGAACGACTAATGACAAATGAGCAATGAGCACCGACCAACTGGCAGAGCAGCTATTAGAACTCGCACTGAAATCAGGGGCCGAGGCCGCAGAAGTCTTTCAGTCGCGATCGCTCTCGCGTACCGTCTTCTTTGAGGCCAACCGACTCAAACAACAGATGAGTACCCAAACCGAAGGGATTGCCCTGCGGTTGTGGTGTTCTGGGCGTCCCGGTTTAGCCGTCGCTTATGGCCCGGTTGAGGCGATCGCCCTGGTGGAAAAAGCGATCGCCCTCTCGCACCTCAACCAGCCCGATTTGCTGGGGCTGGCCGAACCCCAATGCCAAGACTTCTACCCGGACTTAGGTCAGTCTGTTCCCGTCGAACAATTAGTGAATTGGGGGGAACAAGCCATCGATTGGGTGCGAACCGCCTATCCCGAAGTTTTGTGTATGGGAGAATGGGACTGCGAAGCCGAAAGCGTCCGCCTGCTCAACTCCAAAGGCCTTGACTGCGGCTATACCGACACCACCCTCAGTTGCTACCTCACCGCCGAATGGGTGCGCGGCGACGATTTCCTCAGCGTCAGCGACGGCCAAACCCTCCGGGGTCATTTAGACGCGAACTTGATTGTTCAACAACTGCTGCAACGCTTAGAATGGGCTAGCATTAACGCGAATCCTGCCGTTGGGCGCGTCCCCGTTCTATTCACCGCTAAAGCGGCCGATATGCTGTGGGGAACCGTGATGGCAGCTTTAAATGGCAAACAAGTTTTAGAACAGGCTTCGCCCTGGAGTAAAGCGCTAGGTTCCCAAGTGGTCGCCGATCGAATTACCTTATTTCAACAACCGGAAGCTGGCCCCTATAGCTGTCCGTTTGACGATGAGGGTATCCCCACTCAGCAAGAAGTGTTTATTCAAAATGGAATCTTAGAAAGCTTTTATACAGACAGGACTTCGGGCTATCTGCTCGGAAGCGGAACAACAGGCAACGGATTTAGACCGGGTTTGGAAAGCTATCCCACGCCATCTTTGTTTAACTTCCTCGTCCAACCCGGAACGCGATCGCTCGAACAACTGATCGCCCAAATCGATAACGGCATCGTTGTCGATCAAATGTTGGGATCGGGGGCGGGAATTTCCGGCGATTTTTCCATCAATGTCGATCTCGGCTATCGCATCCGCAACGGTGAAATAGTCGGTCGCGTCAAAGATACGATGGTCGCTGGGAACGTCTATCAAGCCCTGAAACAACTGGTAGAACTGGGTAGCGATGCCGAGTGGAATGGCTCGTGCTATACTCCCTCAGCCATTGTTGAAGGACTTTCAGTAACCGGGAGAAACGATAACTGATGGACGAGCATTCTTAGGGCACGACAAGATAGCTTCCCATACAACTCAAATGCGTTTCA
>JAAHGE010000553.1 GCA_010672635.1 Desertifilum sp. SIO1I2
TCAGCAGCTAACGCGATCGCAAGCTTTACAATTAGGGCAGCTTTTGTGCGATCGCGCTAGCTGCTGAGTCGCAATCCACCAATCCACAGCCTCTGCACCAATAAAACAGGCGGGATAAAGATTCTGACGATGGGTGCGATCCTTCACCTCAACCCCTCCTTCCCCTTGCATTTGGATGACAATCTCCTGAAGTTGGCGATCGTTAAAGGGTAGACTTTCCCTGGGGCTGCGCGTTCTCCGAGCGGAGGAGGGATAACCGTTAGAGCCAGCAAGTAGATCCGAGAACATTTCCTCAAGCTGAGGCGACAAATGCAAGTCGCGCTGAGGAAACGGGATCGTAATCTGATGCTGGCGCAGCACCTTCTCAACCCGGAAGTATAACTCACTTTTGAGAAAAAACTGCTTGCGCGGTTCCCGCGTCCAAATTAACAAATCAAAATTCAAGGCACTTTCGCCGAACCCCCGGAAAAACACCTGGGGAGGCGGGTTCATCAGCACATCGGGATGACCTTTAGCAACCTCCAATAAAAGCGATCGCACCTGAGACGGATCGCTGTGGTAGGCGACTCCAACCGGGAGATGCAGGCGACAGACCGGACTGCTGTGACTCCAGTTAATCACCTCCGATTCTAAAAAGCGAGAATTCGGAACAATAATCGTCACCTGATCCAACGTCAGAATGCGGGTACTGCGCGCCCCCACATATTCCACCGTCCCCATCAAGTTCGAGACTTCCACAAAATCACCGACTTGAATATTCCGTTCTAGGGTAATAATCAAACCGCTAATCAGATTATTGGCAATATTCTGCAAGCCAAAACCAATCCCCACCCCCAGAACGCTAGCAATAATCGCCAGGGAACTGACATTGAGGCCCCACATTTGCAAGATAATCGTCAATCCCACGAACATCAAGATTGACTGAAAGGCGATCGTCAACACATCCTGCATCCGGCGATCGATATGCGAATGGTTCAGCAACCGAGATTGAACCACTTTTGTAACAGAACGCACCCCAAGCCACAGCAACACCCCAAAAACAATTAACAGCAGAACATCGAGAATCGAATAACCGCGTTGATCGAGGGTAAAAACGGGGGCGGTGAGACTGGCAAAAAATAGGTTAAATAATTCGTAGCGCCATCGCCGCGTCCAGGGAAACAAGTCGGTAATAAAAAAGCCAACCGCCAGCCACAACCCCACCTGTAACCCGCTAAAACTCAAACGGACAAACCGCTTCAAGGGATCGTCCCATTCTCCTCCCAAAACGGGATTGCGGGTTAACCACTCGCCAAGCTTCGCCGCCAGAAACTGACCGATGACTTGCAAGAACAAATGTCCCGCGATCGCCCCTGCTAAGACGATTGCAGAGGCGATCGACGCTTGGCGGGTATAGAGGGGCGATCGCTCGGTTTGTGCCAGTTGAAAGGCATCTATCACCTGCTGCTGCCATATTCGCGCCTGTTCGGTGGTGGTTAATCCCTCGCGTAAATCTTCGGAAGTCACTGTCACCAAATGACGGTTGTTAATTCGCAGCGTCGTCAGTTGATTTTCTTGGGCAATCTCCACTTGCAGAGGAGTCTGCGTTTCAACCAAACGGGCTAAAATCGCGTTAATTTCTTGGGCGCGTTCGGTGGCGCGACGGTTCGCCGTATCGCTAACCAAAAATAAGACCCGTCCATCAATGGCAACGGGGGCGCGTTGGCGAAAGCTAATGACTGGGGTTGTAGGCGTTTGGGCGTAACTGGGGTTCTGGGGATGGCTCCAAAAAATACAACAACAGGCGACAATCGCAAGGAAGAGGTATTTGTAAGCTTTTCGCTGAATAATGGGACGGAAGATGGACATGAGAAGTAGGACGCAATAGCTCAGGATCAATTCGCCAAAAAACGATTCAATTTCTGTTTTCAGGAGAGGTGAGGGGAACTTGAGGGCGATAGGATCTGAGCAGTTGGGTAACAACCAGCCAAGAACAGAACCCCATCAACAACGCTAGCGCTGTTCCGAGTAAAATGACGACCCAAGGTTGAGTCCAAAAGTTGCGGCCAACTCTCAGTTGGGTTTTGGATCGGGCGTGCGCTTCGGTGGCGTGGGGGTCGTATTCTCCTTTGATGTGAATGGAAATGTGATAGGGGCCAATCTCGATACGGTCTTGCGGTGCAAGGGGCAAGCTGGCATGGTGGAGGTGTTGCTTTTGAATCAAGGTGCCGTTGGCGCTGCGGTCTGTGAAAATAATTTGTTGACCGGAAAGGTCAATCAGGGCGTGAAATCGCGAGACTTGTTTGTTATTGAGAACAACGCGAGAAACTGCGCGATCGCCTAAAGTTGTAGGAAGTTTTTCTAATTCTCGACCCAAAGCAATCGGTAGCTGCAAGGTGGGTTGTTGCAGTTCGCCCGTTTCGGGATCTTGCCAACTGAGTTGAATGCAGACGGGTTCAGCCAGCATGAGTGTTGATCTTGTTTAAGAACCTTCCGAATATTATGGCGTTATTTTTCTCTAGAAAGCAGGGTTTGGGCTACCAACAATTGGGCATCTGCAACAGCCGTTTGGAAATTTGTACAAAAAAAAGAGTTCCTCAACTTTAGCTAGTCGGGAACTCTTCGTCAGTTTGGGTCAAACTCTAGGCGGTGACTTTCTGTTTGGACCAAACCCCGTTTTCATCTTCTTCGTATTGTTGATGAATGGTTTCCCACGCGGCTTGTTCAGCTTCTAGGGAGTTATTCGCTTGCTGGTAAACGGCATTGTAACGCTCAATGAAGGTTTTTTGCGCGTCTTCGGAAAGGTGCGATCGCACTTCCGGCGAAAGGTCATCCACCCCATTACACATCCCCGGACAAGGTTTGGGAAGGGTCATGTCGGAAATGGCAATTTCTTCGCCACCTTCGTTTTCTAACAGCAGTTGAATTTCGCCGGTTTTATCAGCGGGAACTTCTGCCATTACCAGAAAATCGCCAGCTTCCAAGCGGGTTTGATAAACGGCGGCTTTATCTTCTGACATCCCCAAGGAGGCGAAAACCGAGACTAAACCGGCCCCGGCGCTACCTGCGATCGCGCCGCTGGCTGCTCCGAGTAAAATGGCACTTAACGGCCCTGCTGCCACAACGGTCCCCAAAAAGGGGATAAACAGAACGCCGACTCCCGTCAGTAAACTCAGGATAGACCCAAACAGCGATCCAAAAATTGCACCGCTTCTGAGACCCCCTAAAATCACATCTTTTTTAGTAATAAAACCCGTAATTTTCGTTTTAGACTGAAAGTTACGGCCCATCATCGAAATATGGTCGCGATCCACGCCGCGATCGAGGAGGCGACGAATCGCTTGATTAATTTGTTGTTCTTCTTTAAATACTGCGGAAACAGTACGCTCTGCTGTATATTCGTTAGCCATCAGATGCCTTAAATCTTTGCTGTAAGAATTACTACTGATTGGAGAATATCAACTGGCTAACGCGGTCTGAATCGCCCCTAAGTCAGATTACCCCAAAGACGATCCAACTCTAAAGACAGACATCAATCTCGTAAATTCAGTCACTTTCGCCCCCGGTGAACTGAACAAAAGCATCGTCGCGTAGGTTGGGTTTCGTGCCTCAACCCAACCA
>JAAHGE010000554.1 GCA_010672635.1 Desertifilum sp. SIO1I2
TGCCAAAGCCTTGGATGTCTGTGGTCGTAGGCGCTAGAAGCTGAATCTCAGGCGTGTCCTCCCAATACTCCTAAGAACTAGGAAGTTGCTCTAGAGGAGCAAATTGATAAGAACTTTTAAGCACCCTTGTCATTAAAGTTGCACAGTGCAATATTAGCTATTGCATTGTGCAAAAAGTCTCACAGTTCAATGCTACCTTCTAACCGCGTCAGTATAGCAGCCGCTTGAGGAAGCTTCAGCAGTGTCACTATTTCCTTTTTATATGACAAAGTGCCTCGCTCTGGTAAGCTGCTTCAGCAAACAACTGGAAATTCTAAGATTTAACCCAAACAATTTTCACCCGTTGAAACTGTTGGCTTTACGGCTTAATGCCTCAAACGGGGTGAGTAAAATTTCCCAGCCTTTCTTCTTCTGCCATTTGGCTCACACTACCATTCAGCACTTTAGGGAAGACCAGACTGATGGCAGAAACAGATCGTAGAATCAATACTAACCAGCAAGTAGGGACATCTGAACAAGTAGAAATTGCTGGTAAGACAATCTCCCAAAATGGTGGGAGCAGTCAACTGCGGCGTCGGGGGCGCTACCGTTCTATTTCCCGACCACCGACTAGTCCCAATTTGTTCCCTGATGGTCAAACGAATTGTATGGCATCGAACAGATTGATTTGGGAAGGATGTAACATTCTGACGCAAGGTCAGAATCTGAGTTGGCTGAACGCTAAAAAAGAATCGCCTTACTACGAAAGTTCTGTTGCTAAAGGTCAGGGCTATATATATTTTTGGGTAACTGACGATTTACATACCAAACCTCCTGCTGTATTGGAGGGGGAAGCAGCTTTAGCCTTGATCGAGCAATTTGATATTCGGGCTGCCTGCCTTCACTTGATCTATGCCGCTTCTGCTACGCAGCTCGATCGCCCTTGGGAGCAGCAATTCACTTTAAACGATGTGCAACTAGAACGATATTTAGGTTTGAACCACAACAAGAAGCTGAACAAACAGCAAAAGTTAACATTGCTGTTAGAACTAGCAAAACAACCCTGTCACCTTTTAGTGTACGCATCCTGGCCGGAAAAAGGAGCCGTTGGAGCCTTCAGTGTCAGCCGCACTTGGCTTTGGGAAATCGCCGAGCCAATTTTGCACTACCAAGATTGTTTTTACGACGAGCAGGGAAATCCTATTGGTGAGAAGACACTTGTAGGATTCACGCTTAAGATACGATGCGGAAACTGGGCGCAATACTTTCTTAATAAGGAAAAACGTACATCTAAAACGGGCTACTACGAGTACGGTATCCTGTCTCAGGAACTGCTACGCGACTTGATGAGCATTTGGCACGACTATCCAGGTGCAGCACGACTGATGACTTGGCTACTGTTTAAAACTAAAGTTAACTCAGGCAGTCCGCTGATTGTAGGAACGTTGATGAAAGTTGCCTTTGGAGAAGAATTAGTTGCAGCAGCTATTGCGTCTTCAAAAGAACGGAAAAAGTTAGTCAGGCGTTGGGAAATTACGCTGAAAGTCTTATTGGAGAGGGGATGGAATATCCAACCCGATTCTGAAAGTTACCCACCTCAGTACTGGCCGCATTTCTTTAACCCCAACCCGTTTACAAGTATTCCCGATGACCCTGAAGAAGCAGCATCCTTTTGGGCATTGGATGCGGCTGAAAATGAAGGGACACGCTTAACTGATATTACAAAACGCACGCGTACTAGTTTTGAACAGCTATTGACAGGTAGGCTTTGGGTACATTCTCCAGCAGAGATTGCCCAAAAACTCGATGAGATTACAAAGCATCAGAAAGCTAACCGAAAAAAACCTCTCGTTCAGAAAACTTATAAGCGACCGGAGCCAACAAATAGTGAGCTTCAGTCCGAGCAGTCTCTCAATTTTTCAATGCTTACAGGAGAAGAGGTAAGAAAACTCAGAACAGCAAAGGGATTAAGCGTCACTAAACTTGCTGAATTGGCCGGGTTAGCCAAATCTATGGTTTCCATGATTGAAACTGGCAAAAGACCTATAACTGCTGAAACTCAAAAGCGTCTTGGTCAAGCACTAGAAATGAATTACTGAGGGATGTCCCTGCCTAAAATTCACATCTCCCTCGTGTAAACCAAGAGCTTTCTTGACAATGCTCCTTGTGAACGGGAAGTAGCCTAAGTTTAAAGGGCTGTAAAGCTTTATATGCCTAAGTTACAGCTTGATTAGAAGCTAGTGAACAATAATACCCCTTGGCTTAACTAAAAATACCCCTCGGTCTCACCAAAAATACCCCTTGGCTTAACCAAAAATATTTTTTCTGACTCTGAAATCTCCATACAGTAAAGGTTCTATTTTTGTTCACAAATCTGATCTTTCTGATCTATCTGATCCAACTGCTGTCCATTATCTGTGAACGAGCGGCTGCTAATCTAAGGAAGCTAAATCATCCTGCCTCCTTACCTCTGTCATATGTGGGGGAGGTGAATAGCTAACACATCCGAAATTCGTGCGCCATAACGCACTAAAAGTTAAAGATTATGCTATTTAGCACCTCACTACTCCTTACGTATCTGTATCGTTCAACTCTCTACAGGCAGTCACGTATCACCACTTGCACCAACAACAACGTAGTTAGGAAGGTGTGAACGTGGAATCTGAGAGCAAGCGTACTTGCGGGAGCCTCAGCCCCCGCCATATCAAAGAAATCGAACGTCGCGGACTGCCTCTGAATTGGGCAATTGCCAATTGTCGTTCTGTCTGTGCCTCAGAAGCCTCATCTCGACTCGGCTACACAGCCAAATCAGATGGGATACTACTTGAGGGCGTAGACATTCAAATTCAATTCAAACCTGATAAGCCTTGGCGAGACGACAAAACAAAAAAAGCTCCCAAGTATCGCTCACCTCTGGGTAACTACGATGCCATCCTGCTACACCATCCAGACGACCCCCGTTACTGGAATGACCTAGAAGCACTCAAACAAAAAGCTTATAAAATAGACGGGCATCCCTGCCTAGCCATTACAGAAGGCGTTTTTACCGGGATGGCGATGAACGCTGCCGGAATCGCTACTGTCATCTTACTGGGTGTCGAGATGGGATTAACCAGTAGCCAGGAAGATCCTCAGAGAAAGCGCTACCTGGTGCCTACACTCGAGAAACTCGCAAAAGCCGGTTTCGGTTTCATCTTCTGTTTCGATGCTGATGCTGCTACTAAACCCGGCGTACGCTGGGGACAGCGGAAACTAGCTCACCAGCTCAAAGCCTTTAAAGTCCCACTGTACAATGCGACAGGCTTGTGGCAGTGTGATGAGAGCTATCCCAACGGTAACAAAGGAGCTGATGACTATATTCAGAATCACGGTGCTACTCAATTTATCCGTGAAGTGATTGGCAAATGTACATCCATCAACGTTTGGGAAAAGCAGTTTGAAGAACCTTTAGCAGTTGATTGGAACGAACCGCAAAGCTACTTGGGAACGATCGGATACTGGAAGACTAACAAAGAGGGCGATGTTACTTGGGAACCTCGCTGCAATTTTGATTTTGCGATCGAACGCGAACTTACCTCAGTTGAGGGTGGCGGTTTTGTACTTCAGCTCAAAC
>JAAHGE010000555.1 GCA_010672635.1 Desertifilum sp. SIO1I2
TGCTTATAGTCCCTGAAGTAGAATAGATACCATCTTTCTAGATTCGCCAGCAGCTCATGAATTTTGACCGCGAACCCCCTCGTCCGCCAGAACCCTCTGATTTTGCTGTTCCCCTGCGCCAACCTTTGGTGATGCTGCGAGATACAGAAGGGTTGTTACGCCGCAAGGCTGTTGATGTGTTAGTTCCGGTTTTACCTGATTCTGTGGCGTTGCGCTTGCAAGATGCTTCAGATTTAGCCGAGGAGTCTTTAGAAGAATTAGCCGAGATTGATTTAGAAACGATTAGCGATCGCGACCTCAAAGCCGCTAGAGTATTAGTGGGTCTGAGCTTTGCTGGCTTTGGCGGACTTGCGATCGCCCTGTTAATGCTTTATCTATCTACCCTACACCCGGACATGAGTCCAGTCGCCGGAATCCGCGCTTATTGGTACCCTTACGCCTTTTTAGTGAGTTTGGGAGTAACGGGAATGATGATGGTGGGACGAGAGATATTGCGATCGCACTTATCCTCATCCCCAAAATAACCTGAATTTAGACGAGTGCGGCTTCCGAGCGTGCTGCGACAACTAAGATTAAACATAAAGCTGCGATCGACTGTTGCCAAGCACTCCGCACTTTGGGTTCTTCTACCCCATCAAACAAACCCACTAACCGAGGAACCGCCGCTTCTAAAGCAGGTTGCGGTACGGGGCGATGCAATTCTACCAAACGCATGACGCTTTCTTGGTTATTTAAAAAATTCACCACCCAGCGCGTTGTATGATCTGGCCCATCCGGAACCCGTTTTAGACCCAATTCTGTTTTCAGCCAATGGTAAAACGGGGGTAACTGCTGCGCCAAAACTTCGCCCGCCGTAGGAAGCGTTTGCTGAAGCAGAGGGACATCTAGACTGGCTAGCAAAGCCTGTACCTTTGGCGAGGCGAGTAAATCTTCTAAGCTGCTAGCCAAAAATTGCTGCAACTGGGTTTCAGAAATTTGCAGGTGCTGAATAAATAAGTATTCCATGAGTTCAAGGGTGACGACTTGCCTCTAGTATTCCTAAAAGGGTTGCCCAACTCTATGAGATAGCTCATATTTGGAGATATAGCTGTACTCAGTAAGGTTACGACAGACTGAACTGCTCAAAGAATAAGATTCACTCAGCACACCGCTACTTGGTGTGCTAACGCAACAGCACTCAGCACTCACTTCCCCCCATCCCCTTCCCCACTCGGAACTAAGCGGCCACTAACTGGCGTTGAGGATGGGAAGTCAGCACCCGTCGTCCTACCGCAGCAGCAATCGGTTGCAAAGAATGTACCAAAGCTACCATATCTTCTAAAGAGAGGGCCTGACGCGCATCGGAAACCGATTTTTCCGGCTCTGGGTGACACTCAATAATTAAACCATCAGCACCGCAAGCAATGGAAGCTCTTGCTAAGTCTGCCACTAATTCCCGCTTTCCGGCCGCATGAGACGGATCTACAATTACGGGTAAGTGAGTAATTTGCTTGAGTGCAACCACAGCGCCTAAATCTAAAACATTACGCGTATAAGTATCAAAGCTGCGAATTCCCCGTTCGCACAGCACGACATGAGGGTTTCCATGACTGAGAATATATTCAGCCGCCATTACAAATTCTTCTATAGTGGCCGATAAGCCACGCTTCAACAATACGGGTTTATCGACTTCTCCCAAGGCTTTGAGTAAATCGAAGTTTTGCATATTGCGGCTACCGACTTGCAGCATATCCGCATGAGTCACCACGTCTTCAATTTGTCCGATAGACATGACTTCAGTGACAACCGGGATGTGATGGCGCTGGTGAATGCTCTTTAAAATTTGAAGGCCTTCCAGTCCGAGTCCTTGGAAGGCGTAGGGTGAGGTTCTAGGTTTGTAAACGCCGCCGCGTAAGGCTTGAACGGGTGCATTGCTGAGGTGGGTGGCGACTTGTTCCATTTGCTCTAGGCTTTCTACAGTACAGGGGCCGCCGACGATTAACAAGTCTTCTCCGCCAACAGTGACGCTAGGGGAGAGTTTGACGAGGGTGCGTTGGTGAGTGTCGGTTTTACTGGCAAGTTTGGCGTTATTCATGAGTTTGCTCCTGTTAATGGGGGGGATAATAAAAAACCCGGAACCTCTAGGAAGTTCCGGGTGGTGATTTTCGTTGCATGACAACTTACCCGGAACTTTTCGGGGGCCAAAAATAAAAGCCAAAAAAGTAACTAAGGGTCGCAGTTGTCAACATGGGTCGTTCTTTGTGAATCGAGTTTAACCAACAAAAAAACGCAGAGTCCGGTCTGCGGTTCGTCTAGAGTTTCCAGCCAAAGTTGGATTCACTCTAGGCGAACCGGGGTAAACCAAAAATAAAAATAATTGCGGCTGGACATCTGCGTTGTAAGTTTTTTGTTGGAACTGACTGTATCTTATCTGTGAGCCTAACAAAGGGACTGCTTGAAGTCAATCCCCCCACTGGGCGATCGCACCTGGCATTGATACCGATCCAATCTATTGCAAGTTATTGTCATTTGACCTAAACTAAATTCAGGCATAAATTACTCAAATTCTCAGTTAAGCTGGCTCAGAGATCTGAAGCTTGCACGGACTGGGGTGCGGTTTTGTGCTGCAATGCCTTGTTTACCTGACCTTAACATCAGCATGAAGTCAAGTTTAACTTATCAACTCTGGCAATGCTCCGAACGCTGGCTAATCTATAATCGTTTGCAACAACTGGGTATTCCTTGCGAATGTGCCGTGCATCAACCCTTAGAAGTGGAAATTCATACCCCAACTGCTGCTCTGTTAGTTCGCAGCGTCGTTCAACAGTTTACTGCACCTCGGCAGGATTTAATTGAGTGGTTAGAAGCGTGTTGGCAAGTGGCTGAGAGCGATCGCTAATCGCGTACAATCATTGAGAGAATCAGGGTGTGACCCAGTAGACAAAAGACAGATCGCCAATTCAGGTAGCAATGAACCCAAAAGAGCAAAGTAGATTGAAATATTGGAAATTTGGTCAAAGGTGGCAGCCATGCGCGCGGTTGCAGCAGGTGAGGTGACTCCGGGCCACACTGCGACGAGAAATTTCATTTGTCACGTCACGGAAATCAGGGAAGAGGCGGTAATTCAAGCATCTTCGATGGGTAATTGCTCGTTGGGAAATCGATTCATGAAGTATTAAATTCCTGCACCATCGAGAAAATCGGCAACTAGAGAATTAGAACTATCTCTAGGGGTACAAGAAATCATTTCCGATCGACTATCAACAAGATTAGTTATATTTTTGATTTGTTCTACCTGAGTTTCTAAAGACTTAATGCGTTCAAACAGAACTTGAATCACTTGAGCCTCTAAATCGGGTTGAGATTGCTCTTCAAAAGCATCTTCACCTTCCATTTTGCGATAAATAATTCTACCCGGAATGCCCACTACAATACTGCGTTCGGGAGCGTTACGAAGTACAATTGCCCCAGCGCCAATTCGCACATCATTGCCAATACAAATATTACCCAGAACCTTAGCCCCAGGTTCGACGACAACATTTTTTCCGAGGGTTGGATGACGTTTTGCGGTTTCTTTTCCCGTACCGCCCAACGTTACATCTTGATAAAT
>JAAHGE010000556.1 GCA_010672635.1 Desertifilum sp. SIO1I2
CACCCCTGGCGCGCCGTTGGGAATCTTGGAAAAGTCATTTTTTCCTAACTGTTTCGAGTAATTCATCCCCAAGGGTTGTTCGTTTAAACAAAAGGGGCAATGATCGGTAGAGACGATTTGCAGATCGTCAAATCTTAAGCCGCGCCAAAGGGCGTGCTGGCAGCTATGCTCTCTTAGGGGAGGTGTCATCACATATTTGGCGGATTCAAATCCTGGAATGTCGTATTTTTCGATCGTTAAAAACAGGTAATGGGGGCAGGTTTCTGCAAAAGCCGGAATCCCGCGATCGCGCGCTTCTACGACAACTTGCAAAGCCTCTTCTGAGGATAAGTGAACGATATAAACTGGAATTTCAGCTAACTCCGCTAGCCGGATCGCCCGATGCGTGGCTTCGGCTTCCATAATTCTCGGACGGGTTAAGGCGTGATACTTGGGAGAGGTATTTCCTTGGGCTAAGGCTTCCTCAATTAAAACTTGAATGACGGCCCCATTTTCGGCGTGTAAGTTCACCATTCCCCCATGCGTTCCCACAGTTCGCATCGTCCGGAAAATGGAGGCATCATCAACCATGAGAATATCGGGATAAGCCATAAACATTTTAAAGCTAGAAACCCCATCATGGTTAATCAGATCGGGAAGTTCTGAGAGGACTTCCGGGCGAACGTCGGTGAGAATTAAATGAAATCCGACATCAATTCCAATTTGCGGTTCTGCAAGTTCTAAACGGCGATCGAAGGTGGCTTTGGCGCTTTCGCCTTTTTCCTGTTGAGCAAAGTCAATAATGGTGGTTGTTCCCCCAAAGGCGGCGGAAATTGTACCCGTTTCATAAGTATCGCAGGTGATGGCCGGGCCTTGGCTCGATTCCATGTGGGTATGCACATCCACCCCACCCGGAAAGACGAAAAGCCCTGTAGCGTCGTAGGTTTGCGCTGATTCTACGGAGAGCGATCGCCCGATCGCTTCAATCTTGCCATCCTGAATTAAGATATCGGCAACATAGTCATCAACAGCGGTAATGATTCGACCGCCTTGAATTAAAACATCGCTCATCAGTGTCACCCCATCCCTAAAAAATCAGAACCCGCTGAGGCGGGTTTTGTCTGTATCGTTGCGAACGTTTTGGGCGAAATTTACGAGTTATTTTTGGCTGGCTTTATAAGCAGCCCAACCGCCAAAGTCAGAAATATCGGGCCAGTTGTATTGTTCTACAACTTCGCGAGGATAAAGCATCGCAGAAATCATTTCTCCATCCTCTAAGATGACCTGTCCTTCATACAAATGAGGCGGTTCGTGACGCATCAAGTGGTTGTACTGCTCTGAGGTCATTTCATAAACTTCCCCAGGAATTGCAATTCCCCCTTCTGCTACTTCGTAAATCCCAGGATGACGGTCATTATCAACCGAATGGAGGCGATATTTGGGTTGCGTTTTTGTTTCTTTAATAAACTTAGCAGATTGTAAGTTTTGATGGTCGGGCTGACCGCGTAAAGCCGAGCCACAGATAAAGAAACGCTTTGTTACCTTTAGACGTTCAGTTGATTGCACGAGACACCAATCGGGGCTAATCTATTGCCATTACTCCCGTTAGTTTACAACGGGGTTGCCAGGAAAATTGAAAAAAAGTATCTCAAAATACAAATTGCTTTGATAAAGAGCCTTTAATTGTTATGTCCATTAGAGCGTTTGCGCGCGATCGCACCTAGGGAACCCGCACCATGACCACTGATATCCAACAGCCTCCCGTCGAGTTGGCCAATCGAGTTCATCACCTCGAAGAATCTCTGCACGGAGAAGGGGTGTCCTTAAGGTCAGTCACCAAGCATTACGGTTCAGTAATCGCAGTCGAAAATATTACCTTAGATATCCCTGCTGGTTCCTACTGCTGTCTGCTTGGGCCTAGCGGTTGTGGCAAAACCACCACCCTGCGGATGATTGCGGGTCACGAAGCAATTACAAGTGGCGATTTATACATTGGCGACCAACGCGTTAACGGCTTACCCCCCGCCAAACGCAACACCGCAATGGTGTTTCAAAGTTACGCCCTCTTTCCCCATAAAACCGTTTGGGATAACGTAGACTTTGGGTTAAAGATGCGAAAAGTCGCTTTGCGCGATCGCATCGAGCGCGTTGACGAAGTGCTAGAAGTCCTCGGACTCTCCCATCTCGCCAAACGCAAACCCAGTATGCTCAGTGGCGGACAACAGCAGCGCGTCGCCCTCGCCAGAGCCTTAGTTACCCGCCCCAACGTCCTCCTGTTAGACGAACCCCTCAGCGCCCTAGACGAGAACCTGCGCGTCAAAACTCGCGGCGAACTTCGCAAGCTCCAGCGTCAGTTTAAAATGACCTTCATTCAAGTCACCCACGCCCAAGACGAAGCCTTCTCCCTTTCCGATCAAATTGTCGTCATGGATCGCGGGCGCATCGACCAAGTGGGAACCCCCCAAACCATCTTTAACGCCCCCGTTTCTCAGTTCGTCGCCCGGTTCACCGGAGATAACAACATCTTTTCAGGAACCGTCACCCGCACCGAACCCGATACCCACGGACAAATCATCGAGTTAGAAGTTCCTGGTTTAGGAACCCTTCGCTGTCGCGGCGAATACGCCCAACCGGGAACCAGCGCCGCCTGCTGCATTCGTTCCGACCGAATGCAACTGCAACTCGAAGCCACGCCCCTTGCTAACCCCAGTTACAATTCCCTCACTGCCCGAATTAGCCTTATAGAATTCACGGGTTACGTGACCCGCGTTTCGCTGATTATCGAAGCAACTGGGGAAGAAATTCTCTACAAAACCCAAACCACCGACTGGTTAACCCACCCCTTCCAAGAAGGTCAACAGATAACCCTCTGTTGGTCGATTAACGATTGTATTTTCCTCTCTCACTAATATTTATTTACCTCTATGGCTAGAATTACCCGTCGTACCCTCCTGAGAATTGGGTTAGCAGCAGGTTCCATGCTTACCGCCACCCAATGCACCCGCCAAGGTTCGCAGCAACAATCAGGCGGCCCTACCGTTCTGACCAATCAAACTAAAGATGTCACCTTGCGCTTCATTGGAACTGGGGTTTCCCAAATCAATGAAGTCGGTCAAAAAGCTCAAGAAGATTTAGGATTTAAGATTCAAACGCGGGCGCTGAGTACCGACGAAAACAACCAAATCGCCATTACTCAACCTAGAGCCTACGATATCTTTGATGGCGAATACTTTAGCCTCCCCCTGGTTATTCCTTCAGGAAATCTCCAACCCATTGATATTAAACGGATTAGAAACTGGGATAAGATTGTCCCCTATTTCACCACCGGACAATTTCAAGACGGCGCAGCGGTGAACACTTCCCAAGGAACCGCCCCGTTTAAGGTCATGTACCTAACTGGGGCAGACTCAACCACATTCTCTCCAACACCTACCGATTACGCCACTCTTATTCCCTTCCAATATAACGCCGATACCCTGGGCTATCGACCTGATTTAGTAGGGCGCAAAATTGAATCTTGGGGCGAATTATTTAATCCTGAGTTTAGAGGGAAAACCTCAATTCTTGATATTGCCTCTATCGGGATTATGGATGCCGCAATGGTCATT
>JAAHGE010000557.1 GCA_010672635.1 Desertifilum sp. SIO1I2
AACAGATAAAGGGGAAGATTGCGGGTCATAATTCCGGCTAAAAATTCAATCCCAATGGCAAAACAGGCTAAGACAAAGAATGTAACCGCCGTAATTTGACAAAGGATGGCATTGCGAACAAACCAGGTTAACCGGACTAAAATCTGTAACTGACGATCGATATTGAGCAAGCGCCGTTCGCGATCTTGCCCCGTGGGATAAGCAATTAATTGATAAAGAAGCTGGCGTTTTTCATCATTGAGCAGGCGCACGCGCGTGATAATCGCCACATAACGGGCGCTCAAACCTAGGAATAATAACGCGCAGGAAGAAATCATCACTGCCGGAGCAACAATGGCTTGAATGGCTTGGGTGGCGCTAAACGTTAGGCTATCCATTGGGGAGGACAAAGGAGGGGCGACAGTGGGCGAGGGTGGAGTGCAATTGCACCACATTGCCAATGACTGCGATCGCCGGAGCGCTAAACCCTTGGGCTTCGACTTGAGCGATCGCCGTTCCTAGGGTAGCAAACAGTTGTTCTTGTTCGGGACGGGTTCCCCAACGAATAAAGGCGATGGGAGTGTCTGGGCTTAAGCCCGCCTGCAATAACTCCGCGACGATATGGGATAAATTGTGAATCCCCATATAGATGACAATGGTTTCAGCGCTATGGGCGATCGCCTGCCAGTTAACATTGGGGCGATACTTCCCAGCGGACTCGTGACCCGTCACAAATGTCACTGATGAGCTAAAGTTGCGATGGGTGAGCGGAATTCCTGCATACGCTGGGGCAGCAATTCCCGATGTCACTCCCGGAACCACTTCCACCTGCACGCCTGCTGCGACTAAATCTTCCATCTCCTCGCCACCCCGACCAAAAACGAAGGGATCGCCCCCTTTGAGCCGCACGACGATGGCATGAGTTTGAGCTTTTTCAATCAGCAGTTGAGTGGTTTCGGTTTGCAGTAGCGAGTGATGTCCCCGACGCTTTCCGGCGTGAATTTTTTCGGCTTCTGGGTTGATGCAGTGCAAAATGGTTTCGCTTACCAGGGCATCGTAGACGACGACATCGGCGCATTCTAAGAGGGCCTTGCCTTTTAAGGTTAGCAAGCCCGGATCGCCTGGGCCTGCTCCCACGAGATACACTTTGCCAATATACTGGGTTTTCAACATGGCGATCGCCTCTCGATCAAATAGGTTGCGTTAGATCTAAAACCAACTGCGCTAACTCGCTACTGCTTTCTAGGGGTTGAGCTAAATACAGTTGCACGCCCGGAAAATGCTGCTGAAGCTGCTCGACTTGCTGCGCGATCGCATCGGTGATGCCACCGGAAAACAAAAAGTAGGGTAAAATCCCGACCTGCTGATGTCCCAATTCGGCGAACTGCGCCACCGTTTGCGCGAGGGTGGGTTCTGTTGACCAATAGGCGATCGCGGCTCCGAGTTGACTCGCAAGCTGCTCTACCCCCTGATGGCTGCCCGCCCGTCGGCTGCCATGTGCGAGTAAAATCCAAGCCTCTGCCTCAAATGCGGCTTGACGCGCCGCCAGCAGTTGCGGCCAACCGGGATGACTGCCTAAATACGGGCATAAAACCATCTTTAACGCGCCCCCTAAACTGGCTTCCGCCTGGGCAATTTCTGCTGGAATATCCTCCATGACGTGAACTCCCGGCAGCAAAAATAAGGGTACGATCTCTAACACCTGACATCCCGCCGTTAAAGCGCGATTCGCAAACAGGCGAATTTGCTCGTGAAGGGGTAGCGGGGCTAATTCTAGGGCGGCGGTTCCCACCTGGGGATACCAAACGCTCTTGGCTTGCATGGGTGAGTTGGAACCCGCTTGCAAATCGGGCACCCAACGCGTCGTTTCTTGACGCCCCAGACATTCTGAAAGTTCTTGAGCCAAACGGTCAGCCCCGGCTTGCGATCGCGGATCGCGACTCCCGTGGAAAATTAATAGATAAGCACTCGAAAAACTCAATCGCTCGTAATCCGCACTCTTGGTTAAACTTAGCGTGTAAATAATTGTATCGTCTGTTTTTGGGTTTTTTGTATAGGTTGTTGCAATTTACTGGGCGTTTTCCGCCAACCTGGGGGATTGACAAATCTCAATAAATATGAATCTATATTTTTCTGAAGCGTTACGCAACCTTCAACCAACAGCTTGCCACAACCCCTTTAGAGATCGCCATAACTCAAAACTTAAACCTCAAAATCAATCGCCTTTTATGCAAGCGATTCTCCCGCTCAAATAAGCAGCAAGCCAGACGGAAACCTAAGCCTCCGCTCGTTCGGTGTTAATCCAAAAGCATTTACGCGATTCCACGGATAGAATCCGATCTTTGAGATTAAATTAACCTTCCTGAAACTTTCTCCTTAATCCCTTCAGTTTAGCGCAGAATTAATTTCACAAAAAATTCCTCTACTTCTGACCAACCTGTGGTATAAAAATGAAGGCTTTCTAGCGAGCAGCGCTTTAGCGAATCGCTGCTTTTGCGAATATTGAAGGCTGCCAACCTGCTTGTTATCGCAAAGAGCAGGTCTATTTTTGATTCCCAAAAAATCGAGCAATTCATGACAGCAGTATACTCAAAAGAGGCTTTTGGTAAGAATACTACCTCAGAAATTTCAGACTTACGCCTCAAAGACATTTTGCAAAAAATGCCCCGCGAGATATTTATTAGAAATCCCAGAAAAGCCTGGACTTCAGTAATTATCAACGTTTTAATGGTCGGTTTAGGCTATTTCGGAATTGCCGTTTCTCCGTGGTATTTATTACCCCTATTTTGGGTGTTTACCGGAACCGCATTAACTGGCTTTTTCGTTCTCGGTCATGATTGCGGTCATCGCTCGTTTGCTAAACGGAAATGGGTGAATAATCTAGTCGGTCATATCCTCTTTTTACCCCTACTTTATCCCTTCCATAGCTGGCGAATTCTGCATAACTATCACCACGCCCATACCAACAAGCTAGAGCATGACAATGCTTGGCAACCCCTAAAGACCGAAACCTATGGCAGCTTTGGGGCTTTCGGACAGTGGATTTATCGCCAAGTCCGGGGCTGGTTCTGGTGGGTCGGTTCCATCGGTCACTGGGCGCTACTCCACTTTGACTGGCGAAAGTTTCAGGGTAAAGAGCGCCAACAGGTTAAATTCTCCGTGCTGTTTGTTCTGGCGGGAGCAGCCATTGGTTTTCCGGTCTTGTTCGCCACCGTCGGCGTTTGGGGCGTTATCAAATTTTGGTTAATGCCGTGGTTAGGCTACCACTTCTGGATGAGTACCTTCACCATCGTTCACCACACAACCCTTGATATCCCGTTTACTGCCCCTGAAGAATGGCATGAAGCAACCGCCCAATTAGAGGGAACCGTTCACTGCGATTACCCTCGTTGGGTTGAATTTCTTTGTCATGATATTAACGTTCATGTTCCGCACCATATTGCTTCTTGCATTCCTTCCTATAATCTGCGAGCTGCCCATCAGATTATTAAGGAAAACTGGGGCAATTCAGTTAAAGAACGCCGTTTTTCCTTGGCATTAATGAAAGAGATTGCCCAAGAGTGTCATCTGTACGATGAGAACTCCAACTACCAATCATTCAAAACT
>JAAHGE010000558.1 GCA_010672635.1 Desertifilum sp. SIO1I2
TATTTTACCTCGATCGGGACTCGCGGGGATCGAGGTAAAATTGGCATCGCTGCGATTAAGATTTCTAAAAAAGTGACCTAGAAGACTTAAAGCGTACCCATCGATAATTTTTGGTTAAGACCTGCTGAGTCAGCGTTTGCTTGTGCTACCCTTACTTACTCCCTAGAGTGAGAAGACCCGATCGGGGCTTTCTCCCCGCTTAAAATCTTTGGGCTGACTTGTTCATTCAACCGCAAGGCAAACGAGAGATTGAAAGGAGGGTCTTTCGACCATCCTACGTTGAAAAGTTAAGAGTTTGAAGAATTTTATAAGTTTTTCAGCTTTGAGCCTAGCGGACGCAATTTCCTAGTCCCAATCGATCTAGTAATTGGGAAAGAAACACGGAAAGAGTCAAAAGTCCCACCCATCCCATAAGTTTTAAGATGATAATAAATTCCCAATTAAGCTGGATATTGGTAAAAATTTGACTGCCAATTTTCAGAAAGATTAAACTGAGAATTCCATTAACACAAAAAATCCCCAGACTATACTTAGAAATAAGCTTAACGATCGCGATTATCAGGTTGGGAAGTCGATCGGCTTCTAGATTAGCAAAGCATAGAATCAACAGACCCGCACTTGCCAGACAAGACAGCATCGCATATTCAAAAGGAGCGGTATCTCCATTAGTAAAATCGTATATGGCATGAAATTCTATGAAGAAGCTACCGCTGACTAAGATAAGAAGAAGGGCTTTAAGTCTTGGATGAATTTTGGCTGATAAAGCTTGAATATTCTGCCAGTTTCTCTGGATGTAAATTCCAAAAGGGAGATAAGCAAACCAATAAATTAGACAACTCCGGGCTGGGATTTCTAAAAATGCAGCAAATTGAGGATTAATGCGTTGAGAAAGCGATAAATAAATCGCAACAAAAGCCAAGGATTGCAAGCCGAAGGAGAGGATGGTAATACGAGTGGATTGCAAAAGGCGATCGCACCAAATTGCCAGCGGAATTAATTGCAGCATGACTAATAGATAATACGCCCCCGGAAAGACCTTTCCTTGGAGTAAGATTAACCCTAATTCACCTCGTTCTGCGGGTTGCCCAAAATAGCGCAAACCAGCGGCAATACTAAACCAAAATAGCGTCGGAATCAGCAAGCGAAATAGCCGTTTTCGGCAGAGTTCCCAGCGCGATTTCTCTGGATATCTTTCTAAACTTCTAGCTAAGAGAAAAAACGATAAACTCAGGAGTACGGGAACGCAAAACCGCAGGGGTGCAAAGAGAACCTCAACCCCAGGGGCAATTTCGGCATAGGCAGAAGTCGGGAGAAATAAACTGTGATAGGAGACAACCGCCATCATGCTAATCGCTTTGAGAAAATCAACCCAAAATAGGCGATCGCTCTGAGAAATTGGAGTAAACTTAGCGCCAGTTGTCGTATCCATCGCTTAAAATACCTTGTAATGATATTGGGCAATTCGGCGGGCAATTGCACCCCAGCGCCAACTTCCTGTCAGAGAAGCCCAGTAAGCAAAGCCCCGGAAAGCTGTGCGATAATCGATCTGTTTGACTTGCCCAGTTCTGCGAATTTCCTGATGGGCAGTACGGCTATTACCGCTACTGCGAATTTCACCCCAGGGAAAGAGGCGCGTATGCTGCCAAGCTAAAGCCTTTTCAATAGATTGGATGGCTTGAGGGGTAAGGGGATTATTGGGAAAATACGCCACCCAACGCCCCGCAAATAAAACGCTAGCCATCTGGTAACTGCTGTCAAACCCGCCCATTTCGGGATAAATGCCATCGGGTTGTTGTAACAGTAACCCTTCTTGTAAAGCAAATTGGGCATAATCCATTAAAGCGCGATCGCCACTTAGGAGACTGGTTAATCCCAAAGCACAAGCCACCAGATAGCGGCGATGGGTGTAAGGTTGATTGTTATTGCTACCCCGCTGCCACACTTCCGGTTGAATCATCCACTGGGCGGCGCGATGTACCAGGGGTTGATAGTAGGCAATTTGCGCGGCATATTCTTCAGCATAGGGAGACTGTTGGAGAATTAGGAGCGATCGCGCCACCGCCTGGACAAAAAATGAGGTACTGTGAAAGGGATCGCCCGTCCCTGCAAAACTGCCATCGGCACTTTGGCGAGAAAATCCCCATGCAAACATCTTAAACCCAGCATTAATGGCAGCGCGATCGCCCCTGACTACCCCCGCCACCAGGGCTTCCTCTCCCTGGCGTTGGGCTTCAATAAACCAGGTATCCGCCTCTCCACGTTCCCATTGGGCATTTACCCCATACGCCCCAGTCTCCGACATCGCCCGATACAAGCTATCGGGTTGGCGATAGAGTACATTGGCAATCAGGGGCGAGGCTTCAAGCTGAAAATCGGTTTTCAAAAACTGAATTCTCTGACGAAATAACGCCGGAGTTCTCTCAAAACTTTGACTATAAGCTGCCTGAGTTGAGAGACAATACAGGCTAATGAGGGGAATTGTCAGCCATTGCGATCGCATCTTTCGATCCTCTCCAGTTTATAAGGGTGGGGGATTGGAAGGTGGGGGGAAGTAAGGGAATTGGGAGTTGGGAGTTAGGGGTTGGGGAAGAAGAGGGTGGGGGGATGGGGACGTGTAGATTTTTTCTGTGTCAGCCCCTTGTTTAAACCTCAGAATCTTGCTATGCATGGGGCTAGCTACGGAACTTTGCACTTTGGACTTTGTTCTTACTCAAAACTTGAATCCCTGTAGAATTCAGTAATAAGATTACTGCCCCTGGAAAGCTTAATAACCAACTGAGAAATGTAATGGTTAAAGATAGGAGAATTGCATCTTCTACACTTAAACCAATTCGGCTAAATAGATAAACCCAGAGTCCTTCCTTTAGTCCCAATCCCCCTAAAGAAATGGGTAATAGCGTTACCACAACCACAATGGGAATAAAAACTAGGAGGGCGAGAAAAGAAACAGAAATCCCTAACTGTTGGGCAATAAAATAGTGATAGTAGACAATTCCAAATTGAAGAATTAAAGATAGCATCATTGAAGATATCAACGCGGGGCGGTGTTGGGCAAACTGTCGTAAAAGAAGTTGAATTTTAGCAAATCTAGCAGCAATTCCATCGAGACGAAGCTTGTGTAAAATGGGTTCTGCAATTCGCAACAACTGGGGACTAACGATTAAGAGAACGCCGCCAACCAATGCCCCAACACAACTAAAGAAAATTAAAATAATATCCCATCTGCCGATGAGTTGAAAGGCAGGAGGCAAACCAATAACGGCTAAAGCAGAAAGGGCAGCTAATCCGGTAAATCGTTCTAAAAAGACAGAAACTAAAGCACCTTCTGAATCACGGGTTATCTTAGCAATGCGATAGACGCGATAGACATCTCCTCCTAATGCACCCGGAAGGAAAATATTGAGAAACATTCCAGCAAAATAGCTACTCAGAAGTCCTCTCATGGGTACGCTATAATTCGTTGCCTTTAGCACAATTTGCCAGCGAATGCAACTCAACCATTGCAGAAAGGTGTAATAGAGTAAGGCAAAGATAATAAAAGGCAAAGATAGGTTCTGAAATTGCTGCCAAGCTTGGGTAAAATA
>JAAHGE010000559.1 GCA_010672635.1 Desertifilum sp. SIO1I2
TCTTGAATATTCCAAGTAACAAGTTCCGTAGGTTGGGTTAGCCTGAGCGTAACCCAACTGTAGCGAGATCGATCCTAAGTTGCCTCTATCAACTGACTATTCCCCCAATTTTCATGACTGATTCATCTAGACCAAGGTTTTATGCACTCTTAATTGGCATTGATTACTATTTCCCCAACCGCTTACCAGATGGCGCTTCCTATCGTCATTTGAAGGGAAGCGTTCGGGATGTGAATGCGGTTGAAGCACTTTTAAAAGAGAAGTTGAATTTACCAGAAGAACAAATTTATAAACTGACAGCTTCTCATGGGGACGATCCTGAAAAACCCGCCGAGTTGCCTTCTCAATGGCCCACGTATGAAAATACGGTGAGTAGTTGGCAAACATTAATTGCAAAGGCACAATCCCAAGATATTGTATACGTTCAGTATTGCGGTCATGGGGGACGCGCTCAGACAATTTATCCCAGTTTAAAGGGAGAAAGGGGTATTGATGAGGCGCTGGTTCCTTTAGATATTGGCAATTCTACAAGCCGCTATTTACGAGATTTGGAGTTAGTAAAACTCGTACAAGCGTTGGTAGATAAGGGAGCGATCCTGACATTGGTGTTAGACTGTTGCCATTCGGGAGAACCGACTAGAGGCGGCGATGCTGAGGTTCGGGGTTTGCAAACAGGAAGTATTGATACCACTCAACGACCAAAAGAAAGTTTAGTCGCCGATGAACAGGAGTTGATTCAAACTTGGGAGAAAATTGCACCCACTAACCGACGAAAGGGAACTGCGATCGCAGGAATGCTGCCAGAAGTGCGAGACTATGTAGTATTGGCAGCTTGTCGGCCTTCGGAATATGCCTATGAATACGGATTTCATGGTAAAGAACGCCACGGCGCGCTTACCTATTGGTTGCTGGATACCCTCAAGCAACGGACGGCGCAGCTTACCTATAAGGTACTGTACGATCGTATCTACGCCAAAGTGAAGGGTCAATTTCGGATGCAAACGCCGATGTTACTCGGTGAAGGCGATCGCATGGTCTTCGGTGCTGATTTTACCCCCACTGAATACGCGGTGACGGTTCTCAAAGTAGAGGTTGGGGAAGATAACCAGCCGAAACAGGTTTTACTGGATGCAGGACAAGCACAGGGTTTAGTTAAGGGTGCAGCGTTCGTTATTTATCCCCTAGGCATGACTGATTTTAGCCGAACCGAGCAACGATTGGCGATCGCAGAATTGACCCAACGGGGTGCAACCCAATCTTGGGCCGAAATTACCACCCAACTGCGCCACGATATCCCCATTACAGCCGGAGATCGAGCCGTTTTAACTGGGGTTCCCCTCAGTTTGGTTAAAAAAGTCCGGTGGCTAGGGGAAGAGTCCTCCGCCTTCAGCAACGCCATGTTAGGGAATGGCTGGGTGGAGGCGGTTGGCGAAGATCAAGCGGCTGACTATCAGGTTGCTAGGGTTGGGGACGAGTATCAGATTTGCGATGGTACTGGCGTTTCCTTCCCCCTCGAACCGACTTTAGCCATCGCCGATCCGCAAGCTGCAACGCTTTTGGTTGAACGCTTGGTGCATCTGGCTAAATATCAAACTGTGCAAGAACTGGAAAATTACGATCCGAGTTCGCCGTTAAGAGGTCAAATCTCAGTAAAGTTTCTGGGTAAACAATTAGACTATGAACCAGGAGACTTACCCCGTCCTCAACGCTTTGCCGATCCGAACCAACCGGAAGCCCAGGTTGGGGAATGCGTGTTTTTAGAAATTCAAAATAACTATACAGAGGTTCTCAATGTTGTCGTTCTCAATTTACAGTTAGATTGGGCAATCGATCAGATCTATCCAGCCAGCGCCGGAAATCGGTTTGTCCCTATCGATCCAGGTGACAAAGAAACCATTCCCATTTACCTGAGTTTACCGCCCGGAAATCACGAAGGAACCGACATTTTTAAGGTATTCGCAACCTTAGATGCGGCTAACTTTCGTTGGCTGGAACTTCCTCCCCTCAACCAACCTATTCCCTCTCCCATCAGTCGAGGTTTTGCAGTTCCCACGAACCCTTTAGAGGAACTATTTGCCGCAGTCGCCGCCGAACAACCGCCAACCCGCAAAGGAAGTACGGTGGCTTATCCGAGTCGAGAATGGACAACTACTCAAGTTAGTATTCGGGTAAGAAATCTGCCATCCTCAACCTGACGTTTCCTAGCTCACCCCACGCACAGAAGATATTCGCACCTCATTGAAGCTTCCTTGAGATAATTATGAAAACTACAATTTTGATTTTGGCCGCTAATCCGCAAGGGACTTCTGCTTTAGCTTTAATGTCAGAAATTCGTCATATTTCTGAAGGATTGAAGCGTTCTCTCCATCGCGACTCGTTTACTTTAGAACAACGGGTTGCAGTTCGTCCGGGAGATTTACAAATTGCTTTACTAGAAACTGAACCCAGAATTGTCCATTTTTGCGGTCATGGTACGGGAGAACAAGGGTTAGTTTTAGAAAATGAAGCCGGACAAGCGCAGTGTGTGAGTACCGAAGCGTTAGCCAATTTATTTAGTTTAGTGGGACATTATGTAGAGTGTGTCATCCTCAATGCCTGTTTTTCTGAGGTACAAGCTAACACAATTGTGGAACAGGTGAATTATGTAATTGGGATGCGCCAAGCCATTTTAGATCGAAGTGCGATCGCATTCACCACGGGGTTTTATGAAGCCTTGGGTAGCGGCGCATCAATTGAACGAGCTTACTACTTTGGCTGCAACCGCATTCAATTAGAAACCGATCGCTCTACCTCCTCTCGGAAAGGAACTGTAGTGGAGGCTAGGAACCCTGAAATCATTGCTGAACATCAAATTCCTGTATTTTTTACAAAAGCAGTTTTAACGCCTTTTCAACCCATTCTCAATCCTCATCCAATCGACCGAGAAGCTACCCCTATGCAGAACAATATAAACCTTATAGGAAGCAGCAATACAAACTTAACGGGTTCGGGAACGATTAATACTTATAGCGCACCTAATAATGTTGAGAGGAATCAAGTGATTAATAACAATAATGACTCCAGCCAAAAAATTGAAATTGGTAAGATTGGCGGTGATTTCAATGCTAGCGGACAAGCACTGAATTTCGGCGAGATGGAGATTAGCGGAACGGTCACAAATACTACCGGACAGCTAGAGAAAGCGGAGACACCAGAAGCGCCTAAACTAGCGGAACTCCTTAAACAACTGCAAACTGCGATTGAAACCAATCCCGATCTCAACGAGGAGGATAAGGAGGTAGCATTGGAACAGGTAAAAGTTCTAGCTGAAGCGGGTCAAAATCCGCAAGCGGGTGGGTTGCAGAAGGCTTCAAAAACCACGATGAAGATTATCAAAGGGACGCTGGCTGGCTTACCCACTGCAACGAAGCTGATTGAACAATGTAACCAATTGCTACCTGCGATCGCGGGATTACTCGGTTTAGCTTAATTTTAGACCCGCCTTGGTGTTTCAGGGAAGGGGCTAAGGCTATTACTCCAAGCTTTGATCCCTTCAGCAATACCGAGTGCTAACTTGTCTGCTGTTTCTGAGTTAATCAATATC
>JAAHGE010000056.1 GCA_010672635.1 Desertifilum sp. SIO1I2
TGGGAGTTTACAAATTCTCAGGTCTGCTCAGTGGGCAGGGAATTTTACCCTGTCCTCTTCGTGTTGTTCTCGATACCCAGTCAATTGTACTTAAAATTAGGAGGCCCATGAATGAGTCAAGTCATCGTCAATGATAGCGAACAATTAGATTCAGCTTTACGTCGGTTTAAGCAAAAAGTGTCCAGAGCGGGCATTTTTTCAGATATGAAGAAAAACCGCTTCTTTGAAACGCCCGGACAAAAGCGCAAGCGTAAGGAAGTTGCCAGACACCGAGAGCGTCAAAGACTCCGCAACCGTTCTAGACGAAGCGTAGCGGGTTAAGTCTTTCGCGCGAGGGCGTTTGATTGTGAAACGCTTTTTGTGCTTTAAGTCGCCCAATGTTTAACCCATTCCAACAGAATTGGATTCACTAACTCTGGCGCTTCATCTTGAGGACAGTGGCCTACGCCTTCTAAGTCAATAAACTGTTTGACTTGAGGGAATTCTGCAAACTTTCGCCCTAGAGCAATGGGTTCCCAAGGATCGTCCGTCCCCCAGAGGATCAATGCTTGACAAGGTAAAACTTCTAACAGATCCTCTGGCAGGGGCCCCTGAGAATAGCGAGTAAACGCCAGAAACACATCGCCTGCCCCTCTATCTAAGGCAGGAGCCATCAATAAGTCTACCAACTCATCCGTCACCGCTTCGGGGCGCTTGTAGGCTTGCAGAAGAATTTTCCGCACCACCTTGGGTTGAGCAATTTGTTTAAAGAAGAGTTGTCCAATCCAAGAGACAGCGAGCAGGCGCTGTAAAAGCGGTGCGCCGTGGCGACGATACCAGGGCAGTTGCATCCGTCGGCGATCGTGCAGTAGCCTCAAGGAGCAATTAACCAAGGCCACTTCTTTCACCCATTCCGGGTAACTGACTGCCGCTTGCATCGCCACAATACAACCAATAGAATTACCCACCAGTAAAGCCGGTTCTCCAATGACTTCTCGACAAAAATCAGCAATTTGTTGCGCCCAAGTTTCAAACGTATAGGCAATTTCAGTACCGGGCGTTGGTTTTGCCGAGCCGCCAAAGCCAATTAAGTCAATCGCAAAACAGCGACACTCCGTTGCCAATACGGGAAGATTGTAACGCCAATGGGCAAGCGATGCCCCAAAGCCGTGAATCAGGATAACTACCGGGCCGCGAGTGCCTTGGGTTTGATAGCGGATGGGAAAGCCTTGCCAAGTCCAAGTTTGGGTTTCGAGATTGGCACTCACAGAAGAAGAAAGAGTCATACCAGTTGAGGGAAGCGCGATCGCAATTTGTAATCTTTTTTAATCTTAAAAGGTTAACCCAACAATCGCACTGCCCCACCTGACGCCTCACGGGGATGGCGCTACAATCGGAAATTAGAGCAACCAACCCGAAATTGTGTTTTTGGTAGGGTTTGGCGGCGGCTCCCTTGCATCTACCCGTGGCTGTCTGCAACGCTCAACAATCTCCACCCTCGGCATTTGTGAACTCATCAATCAACTCATGGCGGCAACACTCTACTGCCCAAACTACAACTGTCAGGCTCCTAACCCGGAGCATCACAGATACTGTGAAAAATGCCGCACCTTGCTGCCCAAGCGCTATCTGTGGGCAATCGAGCAACCCGCGACCCCTCATCAACCGGGAGAGATTGTTGGCGATCGCTATCTCTTCAAGCAGCAGCAAATTTGGCTCGATACCAAGCCCGGAAGCTTCAGCGAAACGCCCCTAGAATTGCCAGCAATTGCCCTTCCTTACCTTAAACTTATCCCCTATCAAATCCACCTTCCCCAAGCCTACGATTGGCTAGAAACGGGTTCTAGCCATCTGCTGTTTTTAGAAAATATCCCTCTCAACCCTACTCGCCTCGACGCTGGCGATCCGCTAGCCCCTCCCCTGACGCAACTTTGGTCAGCCGCCAGCCCCCTACGCCAGCTGAATTGGCTCTGGCAAATTGCCCAACTGTGGCAGCCTCTCAGCTTGCAGGGGGTTGCGGCTTCTCTCCTCGATCCGCAACCGCTCCGCGTTGAAGGACCGCTGATCCGCCTGCTGGAACTGCGTCCTTCTGGCAAATCTGCCCCGAAGTTGCAACAACTCGGACAACTTTGGTCGCAATGGGTCAAAGCCGCCCATCCTGACATCACCTCATTTCTGCAAAACCTGACCCATCAATTAGTGCGGGGCGAAATCAAAGGATCGGAACAACTGGTTCATCTGCTCGATGATGCTCTCGCCCAATTTGCCACTTCTGCGACTTTAGAATTTCAAATTGCCACTCTCACCGATACCGGGCCGAGTCGGCGACGTAACGAAGATGCTTGCTATCCGCCTAGTAGCAATTGTATGCGCCTAAGCTGGAATCGCGAGTCCGCCAATTTGCCCATTCCCCTAACGATTGTCTGCGATGGAATTGGCGGTCATGAAGGGGGAAATGTCGCCTCGCAATTGGCGATTGAAACTGTTCAGCAACGGGTCGAGCAGCTATTTCACCCAGACTTGCATCCCGAACGCTTGCAAACCGAACTCGAACAAGCCGTTTGTCTGGCCAACGATCGCATCAGCCAGCAAAACGATAGCGAACGACGCCACGAACGCCAGCGCATGGGGACTACTCTGGTGATGGCCTTAGCCCAAGGTCATCAAATGTATATTACCCATGTGGGCGACTCCCGCGTGTACTGGATTACGGCTTTTGGCTGCCATCAAGTCACCTTAGATGATGATGTGGCAACCCGCGAAGTCCGTTTGGGCTATGCCTTCTATCGCGATGCGCTGCAACATCCGGCTTCGGGTTCCCTGGTACAAGCCTTGGGCATGAGTGCCTCAGATTTGCTGCATCCCACGGTGGGCCGCTTTATTTTAGATGGGGATGGCATATTTTTATTGTGTTCCGACGGTCTGAGCGATGGCGATCGCGTCGAGGAATATTGGGAAAGCGAAATTTTGCCCGTTCTCAACGGTCAAATTGATATCAAAACAGCCGTCGAGCGCCTCGTTGAAATTGCCAACACCCAAAACGGTCACGATAATGTCACCGTCAGCCTCTTCCACTATCGCCTATTGGGGGGGTCAAACCGTCCGCCGCTGGCGCATCAAGAAAACCAGCGAACGGCATTTCCCCCTCCCGAACCCCGAACTCAGTCGGGCCTAAAAACGCAATTGCTCCCCCAATCTAAATCAGATTGGGGAATTTTACCGCTCATTCTTGGTATTCTGCTGCTATTGGGGCTAGGCGTGCCGCTGGCTTACTTGCTGGGAGTGCCTGAGCTTTTACGCGCTTGGCAGCAAACGCCTGTTGCCACTTCCGAACCCTCGATCGTTGCGATCCCCTCACCCGATCCGCCTCCCGTGGCAGCAACGCCGGAAACCAGCTTGGAAGCGCGATCGCTTGTACAACTCGAGGCGATCGCCAATAACGGGATCGAACAACCCGCACCCCTATTTCTATTTAGCAGTCTCCAAGCCGCTGCCGAACGAGAAACGCTCGGAGAAATTCCCCCCAACAGCCTGCTCTACATTCAAGGCAAACAAACCCTAGATAACGCCGAAATCTGGTTAAATCTTAGAGTCTGCACGGTAGGCCCCTCATCCGCACCCAATCTTTCTGCCCCGGTTGCCCCCGGTAGCGTTGGATGGGTGCGGGAAATCGATCTTCTACCGAGAGCCAGCGTTACTTCTAGCGCCCCACAAGGTTGTCCTTAACCCGAAAATCTCTAACAAGAACTCTCAAGAGTTCATTTAAGCTAAATAATAAGGGAGTTTGTGTGCCAGATCGCAGAACTCTATCGGTTCAGTTAATGCCTAATATCGAATGGTTTTAAATGTCTCAGTTTGAGAGTCCTTGCCTCAGCATTGCGATCGCCCGCCTCATGGCGGCAGCAGAGACGATCTCCACTCACTCTGCTCATTTTGCGATCTGGGTGATTCGAGCGGATTATCCGGGAGGATACGTTCACCACGACTGTTTATGGCCCGAACACCTTAGCCAAACCTGGCAGGCTTGGCAAGAAATGTTTCATAGCAGTGGCGCGGCTCATGGCTTGCAGGTCCCCCCGGTGAATTTGCCCCAAGCGGACTTAACCCTTGCTGTTGATTCCCCACCAGGAGCGGCACAAGCCAGTTATAGCAGCCGCTTGATGCAGCAATTGGGAATTCATCTCTGGCAATGGGTGTTTCATGGGCCAATTCAAAGCAGCCTGTCTCATAGCCAAGGCATTGCCATTGGTCAAAGTCGGCAATTGCGACTGCGCCTAGAGGTGCGAGATCCCAATTTAATTGCCCTGCCTTGGGAAATTATGCAGCCCCAAGCTGGCAAACAGGCCATTTCGCTATCTCAACAAATTCTGTTTAGCCGGACGACAAGCGATGTCGATCCGCTTCCCCCCCGACGTACGGATGCAACCTTAAATATTTTATTGGTGTTCGGTCAAGATTCTCCAGAGCATGAAGCCCAACGCGCTGTTTCCGGAGGTTTGACAAATGGGGCTTTAGACTTGGTAAAAGAAGCAGAAGCTCTTGCCCAAACGCTAGAAAACTCGACCTCAGAAAGTTTGGGAATGAATAGTTCCACCATTCCAGTTGCCAAGCACGTCGATACGCTCATTCAGCCGACGCCGGAAGAACTGATCGAGCAGTTGGAAGCCAAGCCTTACAATATCCTCTTTTACGGCGGTCATGGCGTCCCGTCTCCCGATGGCGGGTTGTTATTTTTACGACCGAATACGACCTTAAGCGGTACGGAACTCGCCCAGGTGCTAACGCGCTGTCGGGTAACTTTAGCGGTATTTAATGCCTGTTGGGGGGCGCAACCGGATCGTCACGGCGACTGTCCCATTCCCCGGAGTAGTCTAGCAGAGGTGTTGCTGCATCACGGAGTCCCGGCGGTGTTGGGAATGCGAGATTCGATTGCCGATCGCGAGGCGTTGACGTTTATCCAAGCGTTTGCTCAAGCGTTGGCAGATCGGTTGCCGATCGATCAAGCCGTGGCGGTGGCTAGACAGCAACTCTTAACCATTTATAAGTTTAATCAACCCGCTTGGACGCTGCCGGTGCTGTACATGCACCCGGAGTTTGATGGCGAACTGATTCCCCCATTGGAAGAAGGGGTGACGGAGTTACCGGAAAATTCCTTAACTTGGATGCAAAAATCGCTCTCGCCGGCCTGTTTGCGATCGCTCGGCGAAACTGAACAGGTTTGGCAGGTGCGCGGGGGCCTGATGCGGGTAGGACGATTGCCGGAAAATGATATTGTCATCCAAGAACGCTGGGTTTCTCAGCGCCATGCCGAAATTATTTGTCGCGATCCGACTAGCGATCTAGAGGCGGAACCGACCTATTGGCTTCGCGATTTTTCTCGATATGGCACGTTGATTTCGGGTTTGGAAGGCTGGAAGAAAATTCATCACCAGGAAGTGCCCTTGCAATCTGGCGTTAAGCTAAAATTTGGGAGTTCTCAAGGACAAACCTTAGAATTTATTGTCGAACGTCCGTAAAACTGGGATTTGAACCCAAACCCTGATTTGGCAATTGCTTTTGGGTTTTTGTTGCCTGTCTGAGCAACTTTAAAGGCAAGTTGGAAAAATTAATCGCATTTTTTCCGAAAAAAATGCCTTCCTTCCCGGATGAAGTTACGGAACCTGTGGCAATCGGCGTGTAGCTATCCATGCCCCTAAATACCCAGCAGTGCTCTGGTGTAACCCCTATGAATTCTGAATCCCTATCCACCCAAGCTGAAGTTGAACTGTGGCGATCGCTGATCGAGCCAGCAGAAGACATGTATCCTTGGAGTCCCAACGAACCTCAGTCTGAAGACTATTACAAGCGCTTGGAGGAGTCGTTGGAACTGGATTTGCCGGACGCAGAGGTTAGCGATCGCGCCCAACAGTTTTTTGCTCATCTCGATCGGCTGTGGGAAAGCGTCTCTTCTCAACCCGTTTCTTTAGTAGATGCGTTGAAAGCACGTTTTGCAGCTCAAGTTCCTGCGGTAATGCTGGCTGCGATCGCCCAAAAAGCCGAACAGGTGGCCACCACTTCTATGTCCCTCGCCAGTCAACTGGTAAGCTGCGTTGAAGAAGCGCTCCCCCAACTTCATGCTGAAGATTTGGAAGTCTTGGCACGTCCTCTAGCGTTTGCTATGCGGGGCACCGAAGCCGATGCGGCCATTGATGGGATGCTCAATACTGTGCGTCCGGTGGAATGGACGGCGCTGTCAGAAATCGAACAAGCTCGTCTGTCTCTAGCAGTGGCTCGCTATGCGATCGCCCAATTGCAGCAATAGCGTTAACGTTTTGGCACAGACGGTTTAACTTTCTCCCTTTTGAGCTACCACATGCGAGTAGCAAAGTTTTGTTCGCGGGTCGGTGACAAAGCCCGCGCTTTTAAAATCGCTGCGGCGAGAAAGGCATAAGACAACATGCCAATTAATGCGAGTGCCACTGCACCGGCCAGTTGAGAGACTTCTGTAAAAAAGTAGTGACCTGTGGCATTCCATAATCCATGCAAGAGGGCGGCGGTAAAATAACCAACGCCTAAAATTTTCCACCGTTTGCGCCGCTTGAGGACGCTTAAGCCAATAAAGTATCCTAAGTAACCGCTATAGGCCATGTGCCCAGAAACCGATCCCAGGACGCGAGGGATTAAAAGTTGCAGTCCAGCTAAATAGCCGAGTCCGGGTTCCGCACCGTTGACTGCGCTTTGAATAGTGGAGGGCACGTAGAGTCCAAGGGTTTCAACTAAAGTAAAGCCAATGGCCGCTGCCGTGCCTAGCAAAATGCCGTCTAAAGGCTCCCAAACGCCGATACTTTGCGGATTGAAGTGGGGGTGAGGCGGATAGCCCGTTTGGGTGGCGTCGGCTTTTTGAGTAGCGCGCAATAGCCGTCCCCATTGAAAGGCGATCGCAATCGGCAAAGCTTTGATCAATTCTTCTAATAGGCCGGTTCCTAGCGTTTCTCGCACCAATAAAGCCCACAGGCTATTACCGGGGGCCCATCCTGCTAGAATACGATAGAAAAACGGGCCAAAAAGCGTCACTAACGGCCGAGCGAGCAGGGCTGTTAAAACGGCTGCTCCTAGTAACAGCCACCAGGGTTTATGCTTGCCGCACAACTGATAAACGTAATAATAGGCAATTCCTGCAATATAAGCGCCCAGAACGAGGTTAAAGAGGGCGGGAACTTGAACGGAAAACAATAAGACCACCACAATGGCGGTGATGCTCGCCGGGATGAAATAGGCTTTGCGAGCGAGGTCGCGTCCTGTGGAAAAGATGGGAAACAGTTGGGTTAACGTAACCGTATCGGCTGATTCCGGGCGTTTTGACTGGGAGCGAACGGGTGCAGAAGGCGGTCGCTTGAGGGTATTGGGTAAGGGGAAGATTGCGCTCTCCCTCTGGGGCGCAGAAGCCACAGGAGGGGCTTCAAAAATAAATTCAGGACCATTTTGACCTAACGTAATGCGATCGCCCACTCGCAGCCGACAGCGGTCTTGCAGGCGGGTGCCATTAATGTAGGTGCCGTTAGCACTGCCAAGATCGTGAATTTCCCAACCCAAACCTCCTGACAGGGGACGGATCGCGGCATGGCGTCGAGAAACCATTCCATAACGATTGGAGTCTAAAACCACTTGGCAGCGAGGATCTCGACCCACCAACATCTCTGTGCCACTTGAGAGAGGATATCGGGGCGGGTTTTGGCCGGTGAGATCGTTGATAACCAGTTGCCGAAGAAACCCGATAGCAGAATTTTTGTTGGTCATTGCTTGGAATCCACTCACCCCTACCAACGAGCGATTCCCGCAGGGATCGCTTCGCGAATCGCCTTGGCTTGGCCTGTCTAATTCGGAGCGTTCAGTTCTATGACTGAGCGCGTGACAGGCAATCTTGGTTCTGTATCAATTGTAGGGGTGGATTCCAATTTCTAGGGGAGGTTGGTCGCTCCCCCGATGGTTCTTCACGAATTTACTTTGACCAATGAAATTTTGCTAAACCGCGACTTAGGAGTTAGCGTTGGCGCTGCGGACGGCTGCGTAGAAACACAGAACCCCAATCGGCAGGCTCACTCCTAAAATTAAACTGGTCGCGAGGCTACCGAGTTCCGGCTGACCGGAAGATAGCTCAAAGATAGAACCGACTGCCGCGATCGCTGCCACGCACGAACCGCCTAAAAACAATCCGCTTTTTGGTGTAAACCCCATTATTTTGGTTGTGAGTTATTAAGTTGAACCGTCCCCCTAGGGCGGGGGTTTGCCACTAGGATACCGATTTTACGGCTTGAGCGGAAAAGCCATACTTGCCAAGTTCTTGATTAAGGGCAAGTTTATTCTCAACCCGATCGACAAACATGACGCCATTAAGGTGGTCAATTTCATGTTGAATGGCGCGCGCTAGCAGTCCCCTAGCCGTTAGGGTTTGGGGACGGCCGTATTCGTCTTTATAAGCAACTGCGATCGCTTCCGGGCGCTTGACATCCAAATAGACCCCCGGAATGCTCAAACAGCCTTCTTGAAACACGCAAACTTCGCCCTCGAACTGTTTAATGGTGGGGTTAATCAACACCAAAGGCTGATTTGCTGGCTCATCCGGTTCGCAGTCAATCACGATAATTTGCTTATGGATCGCCACCTGGGGGGCAGCCAACCCAATCCCATCTGCACTGTACATGGTTTGCAGCATTTGCCGCACCACCTGCCGCACCTCGCTATCAACGCGAGAGACTCGTTTAGCCGGCATCCGCAAAACGCGATCGCCCAACGTATGAATCTCCAACGGCGGCTGCTCTAACTTTTTCTTTTCGACAAAAACCTCAGAAGTCATGGAATATTAACTCACTAGGGGGCAAACAATATAAATCCTTGTTATTCCATCTTAATAGAAACCCCCACAGGCGTTAGAAATCCCTGCGGGGGTGAGAGGATTTAGAGAAGGGCGCGATCGCTACACTAACGTCAAACCCGTAACATTAGCTTGGGTCAGGTTATTCAGTGAACCAGAAACCCCGGTAATTGTCGTACCTGGAGCAACAACAATGGCTTGACCTGATGGCGGAGAAACAATTGTACCTGGTGTCTGAAAGAACTCAAAGCCACTGAACTGGTTGCCTGTAATAGTAAATCCACTAGAACGAGGTGCAGGTACTGGTCCAGGTCCCCCTTGTCCTGTTGTTAAAGGTGGATCGATCGCAATCCCCGTACTAGCCCTAATGTTATTGTTTTGGATTGTTGCGTTTGTTACCCGTTGGAGTCCAATTCCAATAAAGGGGGTCCTTAAGGAAACATTAGAACCGCCTACCATATTGAACAAGTTTTGTTCAATGAGAATATCTTGGGTTTCGTTATTAGGGCCAAAAGTGCTGATTTGATTGCCAATCCCAACTGAATCATTAGCAAAGATGTTGTTGCGAATGGTAACGCGACCATTTGAGTCGGTTAGGTCAATTCCATAACCCCTTTGAGTACCAGGAGCAGGTTGAGATAGACTGCGGAACGAGAAGCCATCAATAGTCACTCGACCAGTGTTTGCCGGATTTCCCCGCTCAAAACCAATCCCTCCACTTATCGGTGCTGCTGCTCCGATAATGGCTTCTGGAACTCGACCGTTAGGATTGGTTACTGGATCGTAAGGGTTAGCATTGGTAACGGGGTTTCTGCCAGCATTTGGTCCAAGTAGATTAAAGGGTCGAACAAAGTTGACAAACTCGTTATAGGTGCCTGGAGCAACGCGTACCGTCACATTATCAGGGGCATTAGCACCAAGGAGATAGTCAAGGGCGGTTTGAATCGTACCGAAAGCCGTTTGACCGAAAACTAAGCCCGATACCGGTTGCAGAGGGCCAGAACCATCTGGATCGATAGGAGCCACAGATTGTCCTGGAGTACCCGTTAATCCTGCAAGAACATAAACTGTTCCAGTCGGAGGAGGGGGTTCTGTTCCTGCAAAGATAAAGTTATTCGCAGTTACGACACTAATACCAGTGAGAGTAATAGTTCCAAAAGCTGAATTTTCAAGTCTTACCCCCCCGGAAATCTGAGTTTGAGTTATGTTTTGAAACGTAACTGTGGGTAAGGCAGTTAAATTAATTCTGTCTTGTGTCTGAAAGCTAAGTAGAAAATCGTTACCAGTCGAACCCGCAGGAACAATAAATATGTCAGCAGCAGCTGTTCCTGAAACAACATCGTTGCCAGTTGTTAGATTAATAGTAGACATGGTTTTAAGATGACCTTAGAAAGCCTATCGAACAGAAGTGAAAATAAGTCTGTCAAGCAGCTTCGTTTTATAGAAGTCAATAAATACGAAGCTGCTCAGTTTATGGAGTTTACGGTAAAGGTCCCCTAATTGCAGCTCTGATTTCCGTCTCAGTAATACCAGATGGAAGCTCTTGCAGATTAATGATGAAATTACCGGCTGGAGGATTTTCAGTAATTTGGATAGTCCCAAAAGTCGTAACTCCAGGAATCTCCGTAATCTCTATCTCAGGAATATCATTACCTAAGACAATGCCTGGAACGTTTAATCGAATTAGATCACCTTGGGTTGGATTAAACCCAAAGATTGTGTCAGAAACACCTTGGCGACTGTCATCAAGACTATTAAACCTGAACTCATCAGCCCCATTTCCACCTACTAGCTCATCCGATCCACCTCCACCAATTAAAGTATCTCCCGCTGTACCAGCTACTAGCCTGTCCGCTCCGGTTGTTCCAAATAAAAATTCAGGATTAGCACCTCCTTGAACTGGTGTGCCAGTCGGAAGAATTCTGACGGTTACATCTGCTGTTTGACCCAGGTTATTGGTATAGGTAAAGGTCGTTGTTTGTTCTGCTGCAATAGTTGCAGGGGGGGTAAAACTGACATTTACTCCTTGAGCAACAGCAGTACCTAAAGTAGCAGCCGTTACGTTAGTAACAGTTGTAGCTCCTGCTGGATCGTTAGCTAGTACCGGTATCGTAACAGCTTCACCTCCTGCCAGCACTACGGCAAAGTCATCACCTGCCCCTGCACCTACAGTTGTTGTAATCGAGACAGTATTATTGGTTTCGTTCGACTCAGGAATCAGGTTGTCTGGATCGACAACTGCCGCGTTAGTAATACTACCGGCTGTGGCGGGTGCTGTCCCGGTAATCGTTAGGGTGGCGCTTGCTCCAACTGCTAAAGTTCCACCGGTAAACGTAACGACTTGACCTTGTTGAGAGACAGTAAATCCTCCCGTTTGCCCAACATTAGTTTGAGTAATCGTGAAGCCTGTAGGTAGGGTATCGCGAACGACAATACCCGATGCACTAGCATTCCCTTGGTTAGTAACAGTCAACGTATATGTCAGAGGTTGACCAACCGTAACCGGATCGGGATTATCGGTTTTTGTAATTGTTAAATCCGGTAAATTTTGGGGTGGGGTTGGTGTAATCGGCGGACGAACAGGAGGCTGAATGGGAGGAGTTGGGGGTGTTGGAGGCGTTGGAGGCGTTGGAGGTGTTGGAGGCGTTGGGGTGGGTGGGGGCAGGTCTGGTAAAGCGGCAATATTGGTTGTAAAGTCGGCTGCGGTAACTAAAGCGCGGTTCACCCCTTTCAAGATGGCGAGAAATTCGCCGGTTACGGTGTCTTGAATGATCGTGTCGCTAACGTATTGTCCGGTTCCTTGGAAGATGTTGAGTTGTTCAAAGGTTAAGCCGGGTTCTAGACCAATTAAGTCTTGTCCATCAGCAAAGTCTAAGATGCAGTCAGCATCGGTGAGTTGAGGGCCTCCAGTGGTGAGGAAGGGGGCGGCATTGTTGGGTCTACGTCCTAGAACAAATAGGTTGCGTCCCTCTCCACCGACTAGGGTGTCTGCCCCAGAATCTCCGATTAGAACGTCGTTACCTTTGCCACCGTAGAGGATATCGTTACCTTTGCCACCATAGAGGGTGTCGTTAGCTTGGTTTCCGAAAAGAACATCGTTCTCTTCATTGCCGTAAACAACGTCATTCCCTTCGCTGCCGTAAACAACGTCATTCCCTTCACTGCCAAGTAGAAGGTCATTCCCTTCATCGCCGAAGAGGGTGTCGTTGTCTTTTCCACCAAAGACAATATCGTTTCCTTTTCCAGCAAAGATTAGATCGTTTCCTTGGTTACCATAGATAACATCATCGCCTTCATTGCCGTAGATAACGTCGTTGCCTTCGTTGCCATAAAGGACATCGTTGTCTTCATTTCCAAAAATGGTATCGTTGCCTTTCCCACCAAAAACAATATCGTTCCCTTTGCCAGCGAAGATCAGATCGTTACCTTGATTGCCCAGGATGTAGTCATTTCCTTGATTGCCGAAGACAGTGTCATTGCTTTCAAGAGCATAAACCACGTCGTTTCCAGCTAGGGCATTAATCAGATCTGCTTCAGGGGTTCCTACCAAAAAGTCATCACCTAGGGTGCCGTTAATCACTGCCATCCTTCTAGTCTCCTCACTTCCAAGTCAATTTATTTTAGGTTAGCCGTTCGACGCCTGCTCGGAATTTTACTGAAATTTTCCAACTACTACAGGGATATTCGGTTGGTTTCCGTAAATTTAAGCCAAGGGCATGTATTTACAGGGTTTTAAATTTGCTCCTTCATCCTCATTAGGTTAATCTATGGTTTCTTGCCTATTGCTGCTGAGAATACCGCAAAACCCCATAAACTGAAAAGCCAAGTCTACAATAATTGCCCAGTCAGGATGGAGCTATGAAGTTAAATGTTTGGCAAGCTGTTACCCGGATTAGTTATGTTTGGCGCGAGATGGTTCTGGGCCTGAAACGCGGGGGGTGGATGAACTGGGCGGCAGTGAGTACAGTGACGGTACTGCTGTTCCTGTTCGGTACCAGTTTACAGGTTTCGTGGCAGTTGGAAAACCTCTTAAACCAGTTTGGCAGTCAGTTGGAGGTTTCTGCCTATTTGGAACCGGGGATTGAGGGTCAGTCTTTGGTCAATAGTGTCACTCAATTACCGGAGGCGATCGCAGTCCAAGCTATTTCTAAACAGGAAGCATGGGAAAGCTTAGTTAAAGAAATGGGACTTTCAGACATTGTGGGAATTGTGGAGTTGCTCAACGGAAATCCCTTGGTTGATGAGTTAAGAGTTAAAGCTCAAAACTCTCAGGGAGTTCCTGCTTTGGTTCAGCAGTTGAGGCAGTTACCTGGGGTTGAAGAGGTGCAGTATGGAGATGAAGCCCTGAAACAGTTGTCACAAATTCACCAGGGAGTCAACGCTGTTAGTGGTGCGATCGCCCTAGCTTTAACGCTGAGTGCGATCGCCGTAATTACTACCACTATCCGCCTAATTGTCCTATCGAGACGCACCGAAATTGAAATTATGCAACTTGTTGGGGCAACGCGAGGCTGGATCGCTTTACCATTTCTGTTGCAAGGGATTTGCTTTGGGGTGATTGGAGGCGCGATCGCTTGGGGCTTAATCTCCCTCCTCCAACACTTTTTCAATCAACTGCTCGCCGATCAACTCGACTTTGTGCAATTCCTCACCACAACCCCCAATCCCCACCTATTTCTACTCCCTATCATTCTCATAGGCTTTGGTTCCTGTGTGGGGCTACTAGGCAGTTGGTTCGCCGTTCGCCGCATCATTACCCAATAGAAACTAACTCAGTAACACGTTAGCGATCCCAATGTTAATAAATTCATTACTAGATTGGCTAATCCCCTGATTTCCATACTGATTAAGGATACCAAAGCCTTGAGCACCAGGACCATAATCATTAATTCGATTATTGGTAATGCTAACACCACCAACATTGTTAACGCGAATTGCCTGCGGAATTGCTTGAAATTGGGGTCTTGGTCTCCTAATACCATCAAACCAGTTACGAGTAATGAGAATATTATTGCTAATCAGGTTACTACCAGGGGGGCTTTCAATCTGAATGGTTGGATCGCTTGATGGATTATTCCGAAAGATGTTGTTTTGGAATGTTAGATTATTGCGGGCAGATCCTGTACTGGGAGGATTATCAATTAGTTGAACGCGACCCCCATTGATTTCAAAACCATCAACAACTAGACCGTCTGTAATTCCTCCGACCAAGAAAATTCCACTTCCTCCAATAACTGCTTCAGCTTCGCGAGTTCCTGTACCCGCAACTCCGACGTTTGGTCCCAATAATCTTAAAA
>JAAHGE010000560.1 GCA_010672635.1 Desertifilum sp. SIO1I2
TGCAATAATTTTTGGGACAATCTAAATCGAGATTCCCCATACTGGTTTCTTTTTCGGGATTTTGTTAATCAGATGCAGAAAGTGGAGAAGTCCTTAATGCAGAAGCCTCACCCCATTAGACGATATAAACTGTGAAATAGCCAAAACCATAAGGATAGACTATGTTAGACGAAACAACCCTCGAACGACGTTTGGTCATTCTTGAGCAGGCAGTCTCTGACCTACAACGCAAGGTTGACAGTAAGCCTGCACCTGAAAACTGGTTGCAGAAGCTTATTGGCTCAATCTCTGATGAAGCAGCTTTCCTTGAAGTCTTAGGATGTGCAGACATGACAATCCGACACTACCATGCCGAAATAATTCCTGAGCGCACGACGGATCGCGAAGCGCGCTATAGATTCACTCCCGATTCAATCACCATGAAGTATTTTGGCGAATTCGCTATCGATGTAGCGCTGCGATCGGCGAAGATTGTTGCCTTTGCGCCAGACCCAGAAGGCTGGGGCTGGAATCAAGAAGTCTGCGCGGGTGCCCTTCTGCACAAAATCCTAAAGCACCTAGATGAGTCTGGGCGGCTTCCGCTTTCGGTTGAACACATTTCGTGACCAGAATGTAGTAGAGTTCAGTCGCCCAATTTCTGTTGTTAGCGCAAAACCGAACCCCGAAGGAGCCTTACTTCAATGAGCCAGATTCAAATGCTCCACAAGCAAGCAATGGATTTAGCCGAAGCAGCAGCAGTCGCCCGGTTAAGAGGTGAGATCGAACAGGCGGCACAGTTAACCCGCCAAGCTTTTGAACAAGAAACCCAAGCTGCTAATTTAATTGCGAGTGTTCTTGATGCTGAACCCACTCGATCTGTGCTTCACCGTAGCGCTGCATCCCTTGCGATCGAATGTGGAGAATTGCGAGCCGCAGAACGCCTAATTGCAACGGCATTATCTGGCAGTCCCCCCTCAGAGATCGCAGAAGAACTCAAAGATTTATTCATTCAGATCAATCTGAGTCAATATCTGAAGCGTCAAGGAATCGATATTGACATCAAAGAACTACAAGGATTAAGACGCAACGGATTGGTTGTAGGGAACTGAGTCGGTAAACTCTTGATTTGGGCGTTGGAAAGGTCTGTACGCTCAAGTTGTCTAGTTGCGATCGCTTCTGTTAATTGAGACTCTTTACGGGGCGCAGGCGGTCGAGGCGGAGTTGGTGATCCGGGCTAAATAGGGAGAAAAAGGCGAGTAGAATAATGGAGATGGTGGTCAGGGCGGTTCCGGCCGCGATCGCAAACAAAATCACAATCTGGTATCGTACGGCATCGGTAGGTGTTGCTCCGGCTAAAATTTGTCCCGTCATCATCCCCGGTAAACTGACAATTCCCATCACCATCATTGAGTTAATCGTGGGAATCATGCCCGTTCTCAGGGCTTCTGTCACAATATTATGGGCCGCTTCCCATCGAGTAGCCCCTAATGCTAGTAAAGATTCAATCTGTTCGCGGCGGCTGACTAAATCTTCCATAAAGCGGTCTAAAGCCAGGGAGGTTCCGGTTAAGGCATTCCCTAAAATCATTCCCAATAGGGGAATGAGATATTGCGGATCGTACCAAGGATCGACACCGATAACGCCTCGGACGGTTAACCCCGTCACGACGGTGGCTGCACCGAGAATAGAAAGGAGACTATTCCAATAAATATGATCGTAGCGGCGACGGGTTCGCCCCACGGCTGAACGTCCCGCCATGAAGGTCATTGCAAAAGCAACCAGCAAAACCCAGACCGGATCGTGCAGGGTAAACACCCACTCTAGGATATAACCAACGAGTAAGAGTTGCACCACCATGCGAATTGAGGCGATCGCCAGGCGTTGTTCTAAGCCGAGGCGCAACGCGAAGGAAATGGCGAGGTTAATCAGGATCAGGCTAGCTGCGATCGCTAGTTGCCAAATTTGAATCTCAATATAATCTTGCATTAAGTTTCCCCCACCCCCATCGCGCGATCGGTAATGCGTTTGAGTTGCGACGGATCGTGACTCGTCCACAAATAAGCGCGGTTAGCCTCTTCAGCTTGCCAGGTTTGCACCAATAACTCAAATTGACGCACCGTTTCCGCATCTAAAGACGCTGTAGGTTCATCGAGTAAAAAGATTTGGGGATCGAGTTGCAACGCCCGTAAAAATGCCACAATTTGCGACTCTCCGCCCGATAGAGAACTGCTAGGCTGTTGCAAAAACTGGGAACTGCGACCGAGTTTATCTAGATAATTCAGAATCATCTCGCGGCTGTAAGTCTTGCGGCGATGACTTTTGAGGGTAAAAACCCGTTGTAAATTGAATTCTACCGTCCCTTCCCATAAAGCCGGACGTTGATGCAGATAAATGACTTGCGTGCGATACTCTGGCACAGACCACTGGCTGAGGGGTTTAGAGCAAAAGGCAATCTCGCCCGTTTGAATGGGGTCTAAGGTCGCGATCGCTCTGAGGAGTAAACTCTTACCAGAACCCGATGGCCCAGTTACAGCTAAACGTTCTCCCGGTTGCACTGAAAACGTGAAGTTTCGCCAAATCCAGCGGCTTTCTATTTGGCGACCGAGGTTTTGCACCTCAAGCAAGGGATAAGTCGTAGAGGTAGAAACCCTGACTGACTGGCTCGCCATCGTGCCTTGCTGACCCTAAAAACTCCTTTTCTATCTTATCGCGGTTTGGGTAATGCGCCCGCATCAAATAACGCCACAAACTCTTCAACCTGTTGGCGCAGTTCCGCCGGGGCTTGTTTGGGATGATGAATCCCTAGCGCCACATGCATCGGACAATTACTCCACTCATGACACTCCCAAGCCGCAGCCACTTCCGCTAGAGTTTTACCGCGATACTTACACAGATAGGGGATAACCGTTTTGAGATAAACCTCATAAACCTCTCCTCGCGGTAACGTCGCCCCCTGTAAGCTAGCCCCGTGTAAGTTAGTATCCCGTAGCTTAACGCCCCAAAGATTCGCCCCCGTCAAATTGGCATCCTTGAGATTTGCATCCACCAGGTTCGCTTGGCTGAGATTGGCTTGGGTTAAATTCGCCCCCCGCAAATGGACGTACTCCAGGTTGGCTTCGCTGAGATTCGCCCCCGTCAAATTGGCTTCGCTTAAGTTGGCATCAATCAAATTAGCTCCGCTTAAATCCGCACCACTTAAATTAGCCTTGCTAAGATTAACACCTCGTAAATGAATCCCCTTAAGATTTGCTTGACTTAAATCGGCTTCGCGGAGATTTTTATTGTTAAAAGAAGTACAGGGGTCTGAACCCGCTATGCAAGACAACTTGAGGTCATTTATAGTCTTAATATCCATCTGCGTAAATCCTGCTCTTTAGTAACATTATACACCGATGCCTTCAGAGTTCCGGGGCAAAAGTTTAATGTCTTGGTTCAGTTTGACCCCCTCAGCAAGAATCCTCAATCTGAAAAAGCCTTTAAAATCTAACAAAAGATAGATTTTTGTTTTTCGAGCAGTGCTTATTTACACGCTATATCTCAGAAGCACATCAGTATTCTTCGAGCGAAAAAAATGACAAGAACCTTATGAGTAAGGTTTCC
>JAAHGE010000561.1 GCA_010672635.1 Desertifilum sp. SIO1I2
TGCCAAACCAAAAATCAGATTGGTTTGGCGTACGTTATCGCCTGGAAATTCAAGATGTCTTACGAAGATGCAGCACCCGCCGCCTTAATTGGGGCTAGCAATCATTTTGAAGTGGCGATCGCCACCGCCGTCACCCTCTTTGGACTGAATTCTGGTGCAGCTTTGGCTACGGTTGTCGGGGTATTAATTGAAGTCCCCGTGATGTTGATGTTAGTGGAATTTTGCAAGCGTACTGCCTTTTGGTTCCCCAGAGAACCGGAAAAAGCCTCCCTCTTCGATCCGCGTTGTGTCAGTTCATTCAAATAACCGCCATGAAAAAAGTCATGTTCGTTTGCAAGAAAAACTCGCGCCGTTCCCAAATGGCGGAGGGGTTTGCTAAAACCTTGGGAGAGGGAAAAATTGCCGTCAGCAGTTCCGGCTTAGACAAAAGCCAAGTCGATCCCATGACAGTGGAAGCGATGTCAGAAGTGGGGATTGATATTAGCAACCAAACGTCTAAACCCCTCAGCGACTTCAACCCCGAAGACTACGACGCAGTGATTTCTCTATGCGGTTGTGGCGTCAACTTACCGGAAGATTGGCTAGTGCGCGAAGTCTTTGAAGATTGGCAACTCCAAGATCCTGAAGGCGAATCGATGGAAGTCTACCGCACGGTTCGCGCCCAAGTCAAAGAACGGGTAGAAAAGCTAATTGCAGATTTAACTGAGTTTGAATAAACCGGGTTTCTATCTTTGCTAGAAGCTCGGTTTATTTGCACAATGGGTAAGTGCTTAATCTATTAAAATATTGTTAGTGTTGGGTTTCGTGCCTCAACCCAACCTACTAGCTTAAGATTTTGGACTATCTACAGTCATTACGGGAATTGGACTCATTTCTAAAACGGCTTGGGAGATAGAACCAATGAGTATAGCGTCTAAAGAGCGATCGCCCCGCTTACCAATGATGATATCTGTAACCTGACGCGCTTGGGCAACTCTAACAATTTCTTCGGGAACTGCCCCCGATACTGTTAAAAACTCAAAGCGAATATCTGCTAGGAGTTTCTGGGCTTTGTTGCGGAGTTCGTTCGCGGCATCATTATCCCCTAGATTATTGACGTATAACACGATGACTTCCCCATTGCTGCGCCGCGCCAAGTCTGCCGCTTTCAAAAGCACGGGCGAGGCTAAGGGAGAGGGATCGACGGCGGCTAGAAAAATGGGACGCCCAGTAACGGCGACTTTGGTGGGATCGACTTCTCCTTTTTCGAGTAATTTGGGGGCAAAGACTTGGGTTGCCCAAGCGCCAATGGGGGCTGTGGTGAGAATCGAGAGGGCTGCGATCGCTAAAATAATCTCACCCCCCTCAATGCCTGCGGCTAGCGGTAAAGCCCCAATAGCCGCCTGTACGGTGGCTTTTGCCATATTTCCGGGTAACAAAAAGGCTTTTTCTTTCCCCGTCCAATTACTGCCTATTGTGGACAGATACCAACCTATCCCTCGACCTAATCCTACACCAATCGCTAAGAGCAATAGACCGGGTAATAACACATTTCCCAATACCTGGAGTTGAATGCTAGCACCGAGGAGAACAAACAATACAATCTTCGCAACTGCCCACAAAACATCAAACCCACTGCGGATCGATCGGGCGAGGGGGGCATCCAATTCAATCAGAAAAAACCCCATCGCCATCACGGCTAGATAGCCGGAGTAATAGGGAAAAACGGTTGTAAAAATGACTAAAAATAAAGCAACGCTGGCTGCAATGATTGTGTCTTGAACAATCGTGCGCGTCCAATTCTGCTTGACTAATAGCAATACTAATAACTGGGCTGCTACCCAACCCGCCACTAGCCCTAAACCAATTTCCAAAAGAACCTGAAAGGGTAATAACTGTAAGGGAGATAAGCGCACACCTCCCGGTAAACTGACTGCTTCTACATCTCCTTGCCCAAGAAAGTTCAGCAATAGACTAAAGACGAGGAGCAACAAGACATCAGATAGGGCGCTTCCGGTTAGAATTGCATCGGGAATTCCTTTAGCCACTCCCCATCCTTGGCTTTTGAGTCGCAGCATTCCCGGTACAATGACGGCGGGAGATTCGGCACCGACGACGCAGCCGAGAAGCAAACCCGTGAGGAGATCGAATTTAAATAAGATTGTAGAGGCGATCGCAATAACTATAGCCTCCACCGATGCGGGCAAAAACCCCAACCTCAAAGCCACGCTTCCCTGTTGGGCGAGTTTTTCGCGATCTAACCCCAAACCCGCCTTCATCAAAATGATCGTAACCGCAACTAAGCGCAGGTCATCGGCTGCATCCAAAACTTCCGGGCTAATCAAATTCCCCAATTGCGGGCCAATGGCAATTCCGATTAAAATCATGCCAATCAGCGGCGGCGCACCTAACCTTCGCGCCAACTGCCCCGCAAAAAAGCCCATCATTAAGATCCATAAGGCACTAGCTAACATGTTTCCCTCTCTCCTGTCGCTACATTCATGACCCGTGCTTGAATGCCACCAGGAGTAAAAGGCCCTTAAACTACAAAACCCCTACTCTCTGGCAGCAAGCCAGAATAGTAGGAGCCATCAGCCGAGCTAAAGCTTGGCGGTTTAAGGTAAGCTCCATTACCTTTACAAATACTTGTCCTTAAAATAACACAGTTCCCTGCGGATTCATTATTCCACCCATGCCTAAATTTCTTCATGTCGCCGACGTTCACCTAGGGTTTGACCGTTACGATCGCCCTGAGAGAACGACTGATTTCTTTTTAGCGTTTAAAGATGCCCTGGAGAAGTATGCGATCGCACCGGCTGTAGACTTTGTATTAATTGCCGGAGACTTATTTGAACACCGTCACATTCTCCCGGCGACTTTAAATCAAGCCGAAATTTGCCTAGACTTACTGCAAGAGGCTGGCATCCCGGCATTAACCATTGAAGGCAATCACGATAACCTCCCCTACGGGACAAAAACCAGTTGGCTGCGCTACCTCGCCGAATCTGGCAAAATCATCCTCCTCGAACCCTCAGAAGACGATAGCGAACAAGTATACCAACCCTGGGATAAACATCACCGCAGAGGCGGCTATATTGACCTAGAATGCGGCGTGCGCGTATTCGGGTCGCGTTGGTATGGCGCGTCAGCCCCCCAAGCCATTCGCCAGCTAGCCACTGCTATGACTCATTTACCTGCGCCCCCCCAACATACGGTGATGCTGTTTCATCATGGTTTAGAAGGACAAATTGCCCGTTATTCTGGCGCTTTACGTTACGCCGATGTCCTTCCCCTAAAGGAAGCTGGGGTAGACTATTTAGCCTTGGGTCATATTCACAAAAATTACTCGATTGAAAACTGGATTTTTAACCCCGGTTCGGTAGAAGCCAACAGCATCGCAGAAGGACAAGACCAAAATCCCAGAGGGGTATATTTAGTTGAGAACGATTCAACCGGAATTGACGCTGAACTGAAGCGAGATTATTACCAGCGCCCGATTTTACGCTTAAAGCTAGAGGCGAATAAGCAGCAAACCCAAGCTGAGTTAGAACAAGCGGCTAAAGCTTACGTCCAAACTACCGCAAAAACGGGTAAAACC
>JAAHGE010000562.1 GCA_010672635.1 Desertifilum sp. SIO1I2
CGTTGCTTCAAACTCTTGAGTTGTCTAGGTTCGGGGCGCTCGTCGGAGGTGTCTCTCTCAAGCGCTTTACTAATCTAACAATCCCAATCAGGTTTGTCAACCCTAAGGACGATCTTTTTTGCGATTCCCTCAAACCTCCTCTACACAAGCTTTTTGAGGGACAATAGATAGGTCTATTAGAGAAAAGACTGTGATTTGGGGAGAAATTTTTGTGAATTTCCAATCAGCGATCGCAACTCTGCACCAATTTTGGAGTGACTGGGGCTGCATCATTGCCCAACCCTACGATATGGAGAAAGGGGCAGGAACCATGAATCCTCATACCTTTCTGCGGTGTCTGGGGCCGGAACCTTGGTCGGTTGCGTATGTGGAACCCTGTCGCCGCCCAACTGACGGGCGCTATGGCGAAAATCCCAACCGCTACCAGCACTACTATCAATACCAAGTGCTCATCAAGCCCTCTCCCGATAATATTCAAGAAGTTTACCTAGATTCGCTCAGAGCGCTAGGGATTCGTCCAGAAGATCACGATATTCGCTTTGTGGAGGATAACTGGGAGTCTCCTAACGTTGGCGCGTGGGGTGTGGGTTGGGAAGTTTGGTTAGATGGGATGGAAATTACTCAATTTACCTACTTCCAGCAATGTGGAGGTCTTGACTGCAAGCCAGTCTCCATCGAAATTACTTACGGTCTAGAACGCTTGGCGATGTATCTTCAAGGAGTAGAAGCCTTTACCAAGATTCGCTGGTCGGATCGAGTCAGTTATGGGGATGTTCATCTACAAGGAGAGATCGAACAGTGTACTTATAATTTTGAGGCTTCTAATGCAGAGATGCTTTTTACTCTGTTTGGACTTTACGAACAAGAAGCCACGCAACTCATTCAACAGGGCTTAGTGTTACCAACCCTTGATTATGTGCTTAAGTGTTCCCATACCTTTAACCTGTTGGAGGCTAGAGGCGTAATTTCGGTCACGGAACGGACGCGTTACATTGGCAGAATCCGGAATTTGGCTAAACAGGTAGCCCAACGCTATGTAGAACAGCGAGAACAGCTAGGATTTCCGTTGTTAGCGAAAGCACGCTGAATGGGGAACCTGAAAAGAACCCCTTAGTGCTGCTAAGTGTCAAAGAAATCCTTTTAGAATGTCGGAGTCAACAAAAGCAAGATTGGTAGTATGGAGAGTCTGCAACAGTTTATTGAGCCTATTTTAGAACCGATTGCGGCTTGGTTTCGGGGGTTAGGGATTCCCGAACCGATTGTGCATTGGGGACACCCCTTAATGATGGGGATTGTTGTGCTGGTAATGGGGAGTTTTGTCGGGTTAACGGGATGGCGAGGGCGTGTTGTAGAAGATAAAGATGCGGCGTTACAAAGTCGAAAAGCACATCGCAAGCTTGCTCCTTGGATGTTCTTGTTTATTGCTCTTGGGTATACTGGAGGCGTTTTATCGCTAGTGATGCAGCATCAGCCGATTTTTCAAAGTTGGCATTTCTGGACGGGTTCGCTAGCGGTAGCCTTGCTAGGGTTAAATGGGGCGATTTCTCTGTTTGGGTTTCGCAGCAAGCAAGGGTTACAACTGCGTCCAGTTCATGGTTATCTGGGAAGTATTGCCTTGTGCTTGCTGTTTCTGCATGGATTGCTAGGGCTGAAATTGGGATTATCCCTATAAAAAAATGTGAAACTCGTGCTTGAGAGGGTAGAAAGCGTCAGGTTTGGGGAATGCTGAGTGCAGATTTAAACCATTAAGAGTGCTTCTACCCAACTATGACTCCTGTAAGTGCAGCAATTCTGTGTATTGCTTATATTTCGGGTTTAATTGCAGCATCGGTTGCTTGGGGAGGATATGTTGGATTAGTAGGAGGTTTGCTTGCAGCCGTTGGCGTGAAGCAGGTTTGGCGAACCGGACCTAAACGTTGGGTTTGGGTAACAGCCGGGATTATTTGGTTTTTTGCCAGTCTCTATCTGCAATGGCGATCGCCTTTACCTCAACCCAATGATATCAGCCGTTTCATTTCTACTGAAACGCAAACACAGGTGGTACAAGTTGAAGGAAAACTAACGCGCGAACCCCGTCTAACCCGTTCGGGGCGATCGCAATTCTTCCTCCAAGCTAATCAGCTTTCTCAGGCGAACGCAACCCAAAGCGTTACCGGTCAAGTTTATATTACGGTTCCCTTACTACAAGCAACGGGACTGCATCAAGGTCAAGCCGTTCGCGTTACAGGTCGTCTTTACTTACCTCAACCTGCGGCTAATCCAGGAGCCTTTGATTTTCAAGCATACCTGAAAAAGTCGGGCGTGTTTGCGGGATTAGTGGGTCGTCAAGTGGAAGCCTTAGAACCCCCTGCTCAGTGGGGATGGTGGCGCATTCGTCAAGTAATTGTGCGTTCCCATCTCCAGGGGTTGGGAATTCCTACCGGACCTTTAGTAAGTTCGATGGTGATGGGACGACAGGCGGTAGACTTATCGTATCCAATTCGCGATCGCTTTATTCAAGTTGGACTCGCTCATATCTTAGCGGCTTCTGGGTTTCATGTTTCTTTGCTACTAGGCTTGGTTTTAGCCCTTAGCCGTCGCTTATCCAGTCGGCTTCAGTTTACTGTAGGACTCATCACCCTATTGATTTTTGTGGGGTTAACGGGACTACAACCTTCAGTCGCAAGAGCTGCTTTAATGGGATTTGGGACATTAATTGCCCTAGTTTTGGATAGAAAGGTAAAACCGTTAGGGTCTTTATTGCTAACAGCAACCCTACTATTACTCTTTAATCCTTTATGGATTGGCGAATTAGGGTTTCAACTTAGTTTTTTAGCTACTTTGGGGTTAGTGGTCACTGCCCCTGCGATCGTACAGCGTTTAGATTGGGTTCCGCCTGCCATTGCAACCTTGATTGCAGTTCCTCTAGCCGCCTCTATTTGGACGCTTCCCCTGCTGCTTTATACTTTTGGCTTAGTTTCGCCCTACAGCATTTTAGTCAATATCCTAACTAGCCCTCTTGTTGCTCTAATTACATTGGGTGGCTTTATCAGTGGTTTAGGGGCTATTTTTTGGCCACCTGCGGGAAGTCTGTTCGCTAGTTTGCTGTACTATCCTACCCATCTGCTGATTGAAATCGTCAGTTTTTTTGCGACTTTACCAGGAAATACAGTAGCTGTCGGGAGTATTTCGCTGTTGCAATTTTTAGGGTTGTATGGGCTGATTGGTAGCGTTTGGTTGTTTTCTCAAGAAAACCGTCCAGTTTATCCAGTATGGCTGAAAAAGCAGAGTTGGTCTGTGGCTACGGCTACCGCGATCGCCCTGATTATTATCCCTATTTGGCAAACACAACAACAACTTCTGCGCGTCACCGTCTTAGCGACCGGTCAAACCCCTGTTATGGTTATTCAGGATCGGGGATTAGTGGGTTTGATTAATAGCGGCGATGAAGATACCGCCCAATACACGATTTTACCGTTTTTACAGAAGCAAGGTATAAATCGTCTAGATTGGGCGATCGCCATCAGTCCAAAACCCGAAAACCGTCGGGGGTGGCTTCCCATCCTAGATAAACTCCCCATCAAAAGCTTTTAT
>JAAHGE010000563.1 GCA_010672635.1 Desertifilum sp. SIO1I2
GCGTGCAAGAGGCTTTAAACCAAATGGCGGTGAATGCTTAATCCCCTATTGATGAGGGAGAAGCCTCTTGCACGCGAGCATTGCGAATCTCTCCGCCATGCGTAATACAAGTGCTGCTGGCAATATCATCAGCAAAGTCCAAGTTCAACTCGCCTTCTTTAATCAGGTATTCCAGCAAGGTTGAAATATTTTTGGCGTACATTTGCGAGGCGTGAACGGGCATGGAGGCGGGTAAGTTAATCGGCCCAATCAGGGTGACGCCATGACGCACCACATCTTTCCCGGCTTCAGTTCCCGCACAGTTTCCCCCTTGTTCGGCGGCTAAGTCTACAATCACCGATCCGGGTTGCATCTGGGCGACCATTTCTTCTGTCACCAGGATCGGGGCTTTTTTACCGGGGACTTGGGCGGTGGTAATCACCACATCTGCGCTTTTAACGTGCTGCGCGATCGCCTCTTGGGTTCTTTGCTTGGCCCGTTCGGACACTTCTTTGGCATAGCCGCCTTCGGCTACGGTATCTTCTTCTAGCGTCACATCCACAAACTTAGCCCCTAAGCTTTGGACTTCTTCTTTCACCGCCGGACGGATGTCAAACGCTTCCACAACGGCCCCTAAACGCCTTGCGGTAGCGATCGCCTGTAACCCCGCAACCCCTGCCCCAATCACAAATACCTTCGCCGGCCGAATAGTCCCGGCGGCGGTGGTTAACATTGGGAAAAATTTGGGCAACGCCGCCGCTGCAATCAAAACTGCCTTATACCCCGCCACCCCCGCTTGGGAAGAAAGCGCATCCATACTCTGGGCGCGACTCGTGCGGGGAATCAGTTCCATACTCAAGGCTGTAACTTGCTTCTCGGCTAGTTTTTGGGCCAGTTCGGGTTTGCCTAGAGGGTTGAGAAAGCTAATGAAAACGCTTCCTGCCCGCAAGCGCTGAATTTCTTCTTCTTTGGGTATCCCCACTTTCAATAAGACATCGGCTTCTTGCCACAGATAATCGGTATCCGAAATCATCTTAGCTCCAGCCGCTTCATAGGCTTCATTGGGAAAACAGGACGCTTCGCCAGCACCGCTTTCTACCCAAATGTCCAAGCCCTGTTTGACGAGTCGAGCAACTACATCGGGAATTAATGCTACCCGATGTTCTCCAACTTCGATTTCTTTTGCAACCGCTATTTTCATTGATTCTCCTTGGTGGTTGAGACTAAAGCGCGACCGTATTGGCTGACTCTCGCCCAAAAGCTATCGGAAACCCTAAGTTTTGTATGCTAATGCGATTCCCTGAATTTGCTGCTTATCTTTAACGTTGTTTTCGGGATTTCGCAAGGATTTGGCGAGGGTTTCTGCGGGGTAACTTCATTTTGCTCAAAGTTTTCTGTGGCGCTGTCAAGTTTAGAACAAATTTATCGAGAAATTAGATTGACCCTGAATTCCCTTAACTGTTTATGGTAATCAATCAACCCAGGGTTGCTATTAGTAATCTCACCTGAATTCGCGTTAAAAGTCTCTAAGACATATTGAGGAATTTTAAGTTAATTTTGCAAATTGCTATAATATCAACCCACAGATAGATACAATCTTGGGAAAGCGATAGACAAAAATCTGGCACTCCATCTAGGCTGCCAACGTCTAAAGGGGCAAATTTCACCCACCCCATATCTTTGAGAAAGTCGGTAAAGTGAAGTTGAATACAATATCTGGTGTTGAGGTAATGGTATGAAGTTTTCTAAGCTATCGACCTTTGGGCGCGTTTTGGTGATGATGGCGATCGCGGGTGGCACCCTAGGAGCCATGCCTGTTGCCAGTTGGGCTTCAGGTCAAGGACTCACCCTATTTGGGGGTCCCGAACGGCAATATCGCCTCCCGTTTCGCGTTGACTTTGGCGCTCGACCCGATATCATCGATCGCTATCGCTTCAGAATTCCCGCCAATAAAATGACCCTGGCGGCCGCTCAATTTGCGATCTCCTATCCCCCAGACTTCAACGCCCGCTTCGATCCCAACGAGGTTGAAGTCCGGGTGAAAGGCAAAAAAGTCGCCCTTGATGAAGTGATCTGGGATCGGGAGAATAATTTAATTGAAATCTATCCCCAGGAAGCCGTCCCCGCAGGCAACAGCGTTGAATTAATCTTCTCTAACGTCAGAAATCCCAGCAATCAAGGGATGTTCTACATCAAAGCTACCATTGTTAGCCCTGGCGACCTGCCCCTGCCTCGCTACCTAGGGATTTGGGATGTGACAATCAGCCGCTAGCGGGCGGACTCATGGTAAAATTAGGGATTGTGACTTTTTATGAAACTGAGTCGATAACTCAACGCTAGTCTTATGAGCCAACGGACATTAGGCGGAACCAACCGCAAACGCAAGAGAACTTCTGGATTTCGCGCTCGGATGCGCGTTGCTACGGGACGCCGAGTCATCAAAGCCCGCAGAAGAAAAGGACGTTATCGTTTAAGCGTCTAAGCTTGAGCGTTTAGCCCCCTTTTTTATCGTTGAGGTTGTGTTACCGCAAGCAAACCGCTTGAAGCATCGGCAAGAATTTCAAGCTGTTTATCAAAATGGAATGCGCCGTCAATCCTCCCATCTCATCCTAAGAGCCTTGGGAAGCTTTTGTGCTGAAAGCGGTCAGGGTAAAGTTGCACCTGCGCCATTCCCGACTCGGATTGGCGTCGTTGTTGGGCAAAAAGTGAGTAAGCGAGCAGTTGTTCGCAACCGCATCAAGCGGCGAATTCGTGCGGGTCTGCGCCAATTTCTACCCCGACTGTCACCCGGTTGGCAGTTGGTCGTAATTGCGCGACCCACGGCCCAAGAGTGCGAATATGACGAATTTCTGAGAGAATTAGAGCAGTTGTTGGCAGGTATAGAGGTACTCAATGGCCATTCAAGAGGACATTTATTATGAAGGCGGCCCCCATATTGGCGACTTAATCCTCAATATTCTGCTAGGATTTACCGTCATTTGTTTGCCGCTCACCATTGGGGCAATTGTGCGGGCGCTTTGGGTTCGCTATAAGATTACCAATCGGCGGATTTCCGTGATTGGCGGTTGGATGGGACGCGATCGCACCGACTTGATTTACACAGAAATCGCCAAAGTTGTCACCGTCCCTAGAGGCTTAGGAGCCTGGGGAGACATGGTAATCACCCTCAAAGATGGTTCTCGCTTAGAATTAAGAGCCATTCCTAACTTTAGAGAGATTTATAGCTATATCAGCGAAAAACTAACAGACAAAGCTAAAAAAGCGAGCGGTGCTTTAGGAGAAGCGCAAAATTAAAACCGATCGAGATTTTTCTTCTCCTTAAAACAAATTTCTAGCCTCCCCAACTGAAAATATAGGGATTGACTCGCTCTTAAAATCCCAGTATATGAACCCACAGTGGGTCAAATTGGGATCGGATACATTAGAGAAGCAGACAACAAACTAGACTCGCGAAGGGTAACTCAGGACGAATGGACTTTGGTATCGGTTTTCTCTCCAACAATGTCATGCTGCCGATCCTCGACTTCTTTTACGGGATCGTGCCAAGTTACGGGTTAGCGATTGTGGCCTTAACGCTGGTCGTTCGCTTA
>JAAHGE010000564.1 GCA_010672635.1 Desertifilum sp. SIO1I2
TCATTAAGTTCTAAAACCAGTGGACGAATTGTAGAACAAGTTTCTGTAGATTTAGAGAAGGGCAATACGTGGCGCTCGATCCATCCTTGCAACGGTTCAGGCAACGAAATTCTAGCTTTAGACAGTGGAAAATAGCGATGTAGGATTTCTCCTGCGGGTTGAGTTAACCACTTAACCTTGCCATTCGCAGATAGCAAGATTAGTGCTGTTTGTTCAATTGCCTCTTGATGCTCAGAAAGGAGTTGATTCAACTGATTGAACGTGACAATGTTTTCGTATGCCTGTTTCAGATGGGGACGAATCAAATTTAAGAGCAGTCGCTCCCGCTCTGCAAAGCCCCGACGAGCGCGGCTAATTGTTAGAGACAAATCACTTTTTCCTTGATGAAATTGGTCAACATTGAGTCCTGTCTTTAACTTAGCGGGAAGTTCAATTGTCATCATCATTTGATCTTCTAGTCCAACGGAGCGAAAAAAACCTGAGTATAAAATCTCTTGACGATGAAATTCTGATTCACTCAAAAAGTCGGAAATTGCCAATGCTTGTCCATCTCTTGTTTCGGCGTAATGATGGATAACGGGATGAGCCAAAAAATGCTGACGTTTCCCAATGAACTGTTCTGCGGCTAGCCCAATTTTGGAATCTGGAAACATGCAAATACGGGGCAAAACTGTCCAACGATCTCCGAAACTACACATGGCGAATAATTCTGAACCGATCAGCTTGGATAAAGCCGTCATTATCTGCATCGGAAATTCATTCAGGACGCAAGGACTGTAAAGCGCTCTCCAGAGTTCATGCATCCGTTGACAATCAGTATGCGTCAAGCTTTCCATCGCTTTTGCAGGTGAATGAAGGTTCTTAACAATCAGATACGGAGATCGTCGTATTGTTTCCGCAATTTTTTTTTGCCAGCTTGTACATGAAGCTTTCAATAAACGAAAGCCAAAATCTAGGAGTGATTTTCATTAGCCTATCAATAGCAATTGTTCAGTACAGAAAGCGATTGATAGTAGCTAATTTTTATGGATGTTACGTACTGTGACTCTAAGTATTACCAACCTAAAAAGAACGGAGAACGAGTGATGCCTGACAGACTGGGTACATGCTTCCTATACACCTGGTTCTCTTCAGTTCGAGGAGATCATTTCACAACATCCGATCCCGCCTGGATCGGGCATGTTGGTGATATTCGTAACAGCGGTGATGACTACGAGTTAATGCGGATTGAGGGTCGAGTTTTCAGCCCCGACTTTCCGCAGCCGCCTGACACCGTTCCGCTTTGGAACTTCTGGAACCCTGAACGGGGTGACAACTTCCTGACAAGCCAACCGGCTTGGGTTTCTAGACCTGCACGCGACGGCTACACGCGCTTCAGGCTTGAAGGGTATATTTATGCTGCCGTAGGCGAGGATCGGACAGCATTGAACAGTTTTTGGAATCCTCGAACCCAGGATAACCTCGCTACAACAGCAACCGGTGACGAATTGTACTCGTTCAACGGAAACTGGGGGCAGTATCGTACTGAAGGATTCCTACTTCCAGAAATCGAGCGTGTCACCTCGCTGTACACCTGGTATAGTGCCGCTCGACAAGACCATTTCACGACGACCGATCCCGCTTGGGCGGGTATCGTTGGCGATCGCCGAGTGAGCGGTGTTGAATACGAACTGATGCGGATTGAAGGACGAGTATTTAGCCCAGACACTCCCCAACCGAAGGGTACTAGAGCCTTGTGGAGCTTCTGGAACCCTAGCCGAGGCGACAACTTTCTAACAACCCAGTCTCGTTGGGTGCGTTCTCGCTCGCAAGAAGGCTACAAACGTTTCCGACTCGAAGGCTTTATTTACCCTGACACAAGCCCAGGACCTGGTCGCGCTCTGCTAATAAGCTATTGGAACCCGAATGCCCAAGACAATGCTGCTACGACAGCCCGACCGGGTGAGATCAGAACTCTGACATCGGGTTGGCAGCAATATCGGCGGGAAGGGTTCTTGTTCCCCTCCGGGCAACTCGTGCGTCCAAATGATATCACCGAACCCTTAGTGCCGACAAAAGTTCTTCGGGGCGATCGCGAGTTTAACGGCAACGGTCCAGATATCACCGCCCGGTTGAAGCTTGTCGTCAGCCCAGAAGGGCGACATGCGATCGCCAAAATCTACTTCCTCGCCTTCGAGACCAAACCTGATTGGTCAACAACTGAGGCAACTTGGGAGAGAGTTGTCTATACAGCACCTCCTGGTCGTCGGATTCTCGCCCTTGCGTCTCCGGCCAGTTCTGAGGTGCGGTTCATTAGCCCCAGTGCAGGTTTTCAAATCCTCTTTCCTGGCGAGGATCTTGCTGATGTTACAGAACTTATCAAGAAGGTCTCTGCAAACATCACTGCAGTACTGCAATTTGTGCCGAAAGCTGGTGATATTGCCAAGGGTATTGACGCATCTTTGTCGGCGTTCCTCCAAGGTCTAAAAGTAGTTGGCTATTCAGGTAATACGGTTTCGACAGTTGTTTCGCTTGACGGTCCGGTTTTATTCTTTGCGATTGTTGGTGACACGGGCGGCAACGACATTAGTGACGACCTTGACCCCAAGGACGACACTCGAATCGTTGGGATTCGGATGCTGGACTTTGAAGTAGTAATGGCTTAGAAATCAATTGAGGAATTTTTAGATGCGCGATCGCTAACTGCCAACAGCCAAAAAGCCTACCGTCGGGAATTGCAACGCTTTTTGGCATGGACGGAGCGCCCGATGAGCCAAATTACGCCTTTTTTCGCGGGAGATGGGGCAGAGGACGGAGTAATGTCAACAACCCCACCCACAAGGGGATGGGGCTTGTGATTCAAGTTCCCATCTCTGGGCAGACCACAATAGGCTGATTGACCGCAGCCCTGAGTTTTAGAAAGTCCTCACGAATATTCACCGCAGCGTTGTAATCCGCATGGCACTCGTACCCACACTTTTTGCACCGAAATTCAGCTTGAGACGGGCGATTCCCTCGCTCAATATGTCCACACTGGTTGCATTTCTGCGAGGTGTAGCGCGGGTCAACGAACCCTACATTCACGCCTCTAGCTTCGGCTTTGTAAGTGACGAATGCTTGGAATTGGTGAAAGCTCCATCCATGCAATCTGCGGCGTTGAGCCTTTCGCATTTTGGCTCTACCGCGAATGTTTGTGAGGTCTTCAAAAACCAATGTTGCACTCCTCTGAACAGACTTAGCCAAACGCTTACTCAGCACATGGTCACAGTCTTTGCGGAACCGTCTCTGTCTGCCCGACAACTTTTTGAGATGTCGTTTAGCAGATTTCGTGCCTTTGCTTTGAAGTCTACGGCGCAATTCAAATGTCTTGTCTTCTACCTCCTTCCAATGGTCGGAACCGTACTTACTCCCACGGCTATCAACAGCAGGGGAGACGATACCCAAATCCACTCCTACAACCTCATTGTCTGCACCAGATTCTGGAGTTTCAGTCTCCATAACAACGTGCAGCCACCATCGTCCTTTGCGGTCTTGCAGCAAGTCTGCACTGGTGTTCTTCCAGTTCAAATATTGCCGATAGTATTCAGCAA
>JAAHGE010000565.1 GCA_010672635.1 Desertifilum sp. SIO1I2
CCCAATGATGGCGTCGCTCGTTTCAGATTAAGCACAGCCGGTTACGGCAAAAACATTCCACGGGAGGAAACGATGACCGAGCGTAAAGACACCCCAGTTACGTCCAAAAAATCCGGGCGCAAAACCGTCAATCGCTACGCTCAGGAATTCCTGAGTGGCATCCATATTCCCAGCGAGGTCAAAACCAACGCGGTGGAAATTACCCCCCTAGACTTGCAAACGCACCGCTTAAAGATTCAGTCGGGGGTCTTAGAAAACAGTCAGGGAAGCGACTCATTGGAGGTTGATTTAAGTACGGTTCAGCTTTTCGATCTGGTCGAAGCGATCGATCAATTATTTGCCGATACTCAAACGCTTCCAGAGATGACTTTAAGTTTAGCGCCAGTTTCTCGGCGCTATGTGAAGGCGAACGTCCCCTTAGCCGAACGCGCGACCCCAGCCGCTATTGGTGCGGGAGGTTTAGTCCTGGCGGCGGTGCTATTGTACTTTGTCCCCGTTCCCGAAGTGAACCGTCCCACAGAGCCGACTCGTCGTCCCTCTGAGACAGCACCGGAGGGAACGCCGACGGGTTCGCCTTCACCGCAAGCCAGTCCAACGAATCAATCATCGCTTCAGCCGCAAAATAATTCCACAGCCAATCCCCCCTCGCGGGATGAGTTAGAACAAGTTTTAAGCGAAGCACCCGAAATTACCGATCCAACCCTGTTGGCGACCTTAAATCGACGCATCTACGAACAGGTGAATTCGGCGTGGGAAAATCGCGCTCAAATCGATCGCGAGTTGATTTACCGAGTTAGTGTGGGTCAGGATGGCTCGATTTTGGGCTATAGGCCGGCAAATCCAGCGGCTGAAGATTGGGATAGCCAAGAGACGCCGTTGTTTGATTTGCTCTATATTCCCACTGATGACAGCGGTACGTTTGATGAGGCGATCGCACCCTTTAAGATCGTCTTTACCCCCGGAGGTGTTTTACAGGTGAGTCCTTGGCGCGGTTTTGACGCCACCCCAGGGTTGGGGCCAGAAATCACCGACCCGGTTTTGATTGAAACGCTCAATGACGAACTCTACGACCAAATTTTCCGCAATTGGAGTGTTGAGCCGACCTTCACGCGATCGCTAGAATATCGAGTCGGTGTTAACGAACAAGGCGCGATCGCAGATTACGAACCCTTGAACCAACCCGCCTACGACTACCTCCCAGAAACCCCTCTCCCTAACCTGCGTCAGGCTGCGGTAGAAGACTCTTCTGCACCCTTACCCGAAGACCCCCTGGCTCAGTACAGAGTGGTATTTACCCCCAATGGCGTGTTACAAGTCAGTCCTTGGCGCGGCTTTCCCTAGAAAAGAGTGCTGAGTGCTGAGTGCTGAGTGGGGAAGAGGGTGGGGAGATGGGGAGATGGGGAGGTGGGGGGAACAGAGTGCTGAGTTAATAGTTACTAAGTTTTTGTATCTCTTCTTTCCCAACTTCTAACTCCCAATTCCCTTCTTCGTCAGAAGAGGGTGGGGGGATGGGGAGATGGGGGGAATAGAGTGCTGAGTTAATAGTTACTAAGTTTTTGTATCTCTTCTTTCCCAACTTCTAACTCCCAATCCCCAATTCCCTTCTTCGTCCCCAACCCCCAATTCCCAATTCCCTTCATTCCCCCCATCCTCCCATCTCCCCACCCCCCATCGTCTTCTTTATTGCGGAATAGGTGGACGTGGCGGCGGTGGGGGTGGCGGGGGTGGAGGCGGTGGCGGCGGTGGGGGTGGCGCGGGAGGCTGTTCCTGAGTGGGAGAAGGCCTTACAAGGTCGCGGCGGTCTTGAAAGCGGCGGATGGGTTCGTCGCTATCGTGAGTAATACAGTCTTTTGGGGTTGCGCTTGTCCCTCGCAAGGTTGCTATACACAGTCCCTCAAATTCTCCTTTGGGTGGCGCTAAACGCAAACCTGCAAGCGCATTTAGCGTTTCAGTGCGGGCCTGGTTGAGAATTTCTCGAACGGCTGGAATTTCCACATCCAGGAGATTTTCCTGTCCGGGTCCTAAACCCACAGCTAACCCGCTGGTTTGATAAAAACGTTCTAGATCGAAGTTTTGAACAAGACCGATCGCGCCGTCAATCACCGAAACCGTTTGACCGGCGCTGAGGGAAGTGGCGTTTTCGCTATTGGGGTTTGAGACGCGAACGCTGCTGTTCGTCAGTGCAAAAACTTGGGTGGTATTTGAGGCTTCTTCGTGAAAGATGAGAACGGCTGAGGCGCTGTCTGGTGGGGAGATTGGGGGAAGTTGCACTAGCTGAGGATATTGCAAAGAAGCGATCGCATTCAACGCCACCGGATCGTCATTGGCAAAAATTTCAATTCGGCTTTGGGGAGTTTGGGTTTGCGTGACAACGCTTCCTGGCGAGGTGACGATCAACACTAAACCATTATTGAGTTCAAAAATCGTTTCAGCACGGATCGTTCCATTGGCCAGTTGATAGCGCCGCAGTCCGGGGACGAAGCGGAAAACCGCGCTTGAACCAATACGCGCTAGCGATCCTTCGTTAAAGAGGAGTTCGACTCGCGAACTGGAGGCAGTACGAATGGCATCGCGAGGGACTAAAATATCGGAAATTCGAGCAGGTCTGGGTGTTTGATTGCTAGGAATCAGTTGGACGCGGTTGCGAAGTCGATAAACTTCAGCACGGGTCAGTACGTCCGCTGGTTGCGCTGAGGCTGCGATCGCTTGTAGCAGTCCCCAGCTTATGCTAGCCATCAAACTGGAAAGGGTTAACCAACGCTTGCGTATCATCAGAGAATTACTTTACTCGCAATCTAAAGATAGGGGTTGTTATCCCGACCGAAGGATACAGGTCGATCGGAATTAACCGGAAATTGCCAACACTACTGGCTTCTATACTATAGTGTTTGGCAATTCTTACCCTCTAGGGATTTAACTGGATGTCCGCATTTTTTCACAGTTCCCCTGTTGTACTATGGGCTAGCTTACTGGGATGCTCGGCAATTTGGCTTGCTGGCGATCGCTCAATGTTGGCCGCTACCTGCGACTCGGCTGTTACTGTCGCTGGGGAAGAGGTACCGCTATTGGCGTCTGCTGAGGACACTCTACTGACCAAAAGCGATTTTGTGGGGATTTCTCATTCTGCGATTGATTTACACCCCGCTTTCACGCTACAAGCACAACAACCTTCACTAGATTTTCCCCTAGATGCACCGCTACAACCGATCGATCCTCTAGATCTTGAAGCAGAGTTAGGGGAAATTGAAATTTTACCGTCTCCTTTGGATCTAGTACCGCCTCCAGTTCCTACCTTAGAATTGCTGTTGCGTTCGTCTACGTTTAACAGTTCTAATGTGTTTGCGCGGGAAGATGCGAGGAACGATTTAGTTTTTGTCAATAGTTTGTTACTTTTAGCAACCCCTCAGTTAGGACCCCAGACGCGCTTAGTGGCGGGAATAGAAGGCGGGTTAGTCCGGTTTGCGAATGAGGGAGAGATGAATTACAATCTCTTGCGCTTTACCGCCGGGATACAGCAGCAGTTAGCCTCGCGGATGTACGGTCAACTGAGTTGGGTG
>JAAHGE010000566.1 GCA_010672635.1 Desertifilum sp. SIO1I2
TCCCAAGACACACTCGCTGGGGGCGCAAAGTCTCGGCTGCGCTGAATCGCGTGAAAATAATACAAAATGGGATAGGCTAAATAACTTTCTCCAATACCGGATAGTTCGGAGGTGAGGTTAATTAAGTGTTGGGAAAATTGTCCAAAATCCTGTCCGTTCCAACAGCGCACTAAAATATCATCCGGCGTTCCCCCCAAAGCCGAAATATAGACCGAAATTTGACGCTTTCTGACGGCGGCGGAAATTACAGGTAGGAGATAGGTAATAGAAAGCGAAACAATGAAAAAACCGTTAGCCGCAGCGATCGCGGTAGCAATTTCCCAAAGCCTCCCCTGGGGTTGATAATCGCCTAAACCTAATGTGGTAATGGTAAACCCTGCAAAGTAGATCCGCTGCCAAATATCGGCAGCCACTTGGGTTGTGGCATTGACAACCGCTCCTTCAAAAGCAATAAAAATTAAACTCCACGCCACCCACGCAATCCCAAACCACACTAGGGGAGTCGCCACTAAAATCGACCAACCCGTCATTTGTAGCAAGCGATGATTGGGGTGGCGACGATGGAGGTAAAGGGCAACTTCCCACACCCAACACGCAGTTCGTCCAGAAATTGGGCCGCCTCCACCGAGAGTCAGCGTCGTAATAGTAATATCCCAACAAATTAGACCGAGTAAAACTAGGCCAATAATCTCGATTCCAATTGACATGCCTAACGTTTTTTCGCTCCCTCGATCGCTTCAGCCTTAGCAAATAAGCCTTGTTTTTTAAAGGCTAGCGAATGGCGATCGCGCCTAACCTGTATCAAGAGAAAGAATTTACTCCTTTAGAAGCGCAAAATTTCTTGCTGGTAGTTCTCCGGAAGCGGTTCAATTTCCCAAACCAACCCTTCCCCAGACTCTAGTGCCACATCCACAAACAATAAATCCGCCGCCGTCAATGCCAAATCTTCATTATTTTCAAACGGCTGTAAATCCTCAGTCAGCAATCGCAGGCGGAATCCCCCCGGAATCCTCGCCTCTAAGGTACCTGGGTGAAGCTCAAAGCGCCAGATATTGGGATTTTGGAGATTTTGGGGCAAAATGCGAAGTTCGTAGGGTTGTCCGGCGATGAAGAGCGATCGCACGGCCATTGCTTCTGCGACGATTTCTTCGGTTCCCCTCGCCCCAGCTAGGGCGGGTTGAAACTCAACTCTTTCCCAACCGCATTGTTGGGCGAGACGAGACACCCCCTGTTGCAACCATTGGCGAATATTCCATTGTTCGGGTAAGCCTTGACGCCCTTGAGTGAAGCGCTGACGCCAGCCATCATGGGCAATTAAAGCCGCCCACCATTCAAAGGGAATTGCTAGGCGCGGATCGAGTAATTCTGGGGAAGCGAGACGTTTGAGGAGGTTTTCGGCTTGGGTAAGGGAAAGTTGCGGAAGCGGTGAAACGGCGGCTTGGGTGGGTTCTGTGGGGCAAAGTTGACGCGCCGCCAGGAAAACGGACAAATCGGCGATCAGTTGGGTATCGTCTAAGCTATAAGTGCGATCGCGATCGTGATATTGTCCCTGCATTTTCAGGTGTTGATGCGTTGTATATCCCCAAACGCGAATTCCCGTATCGGGATGAACTTGAATCGCTAAATAATAATCCGCCCGCCAACTGGGAATATCTACCCATTCTTGGGGAACCCGCAATTCTCGATTATCAATCGCTTCGCTGGGAACTAAAAGCAAGCGTTGATGGTTCATCCGAATCGCTGTTCCGTTCGTTCCCTCCCAGAAAGTGAGATCCAGTTGAGCCGCAGACCCATTTTCTGGTAACTCGGTTAAGATTGCACCTAGACAAAGCTGATTCAAGTAAGCATTCCAACGCGCTTGAGGAGTGGAAAACGCCTGAACGTTTTGCCAAGCTAGTTGTTGCGCCTCTACCGACAGTTCAAACAATAACTGAGTCGGTTCAACTGAATTAAAGGGAGTGGAATCAGCCGTCATTAAACACTACTCCTCACCAAAGGCACCATCTATCGCAGTTTCCGCTTGAGTTTAAAGAGCGTGAATGGGCAGTAAATGGCTAATGGCGGGTGAATCAAGCCACCACTAGCCATATTGATAAACTGCTTTCACTCCTCACGCTGGAAATGGGTTGTTAACCACTCATCCAGCACAACACTCATGCTTTTTAATACCTCGGAAGTTAAAGAAATATGCAGGCTTTCCGCGCTCCATTGAGCTAGGGTACTTAAAAGAGTTGAGCGAATTTTGGTTAAGCGACGAGACACGGTATATTGCTTAATTTCCAGCTTGTGCGCCAGTTGTTGTTGGGTTAATCCTTGGGCGTAGTAAAGTTGCAATAATTCTTGAGATTCATGAGCGAGTTGCGCCATTGCAGTTGTCAGAATTTGATTGATTTGACTGTGATGTAGCAGGCGGCTTTGTTCTTCTTGTTGGGCGATGAGTTGGGAGAGTAAAGATTCGCCTTCAAACGCGACTAATTCATCCACCCATTCGCTTTCTTGTTCGGGTTTGGGGCTATTGAGGGAATGGCGTACCGGATAGAGGTAGGCGCGAGCGGCTTTGACGCAAGCAAGCAGCCACTTTTCGAGATCGGTAGCTTGACAAGGGGGCAGGTTTTGGCGATGTTCGTTATAGCAAGAGGCGATCGCCTTCCAGGTTTCCCCGTCGGGCGTATCGAGTTGGCGCGTTCCCGATGCTTGAGTGGGGACGTAAATCGCCTTAAAGCAACTCCAGGCTAAAATATAACTCGCGATCGTTTCCGAGGGCAGTCCTGACACGGCGAGGGCTTCTTCTAGGCGTTTTTGACTGAGCTTCCTCAGCAGCGCCCAGGGGGTGCAGATATCTACCTCGTGACGCTGGCGCAGGGTTTCTTTAATGGCGCTGTGAAAGATGGCGCTGGCGTAGTTATTGAGGCGCACGCCCTGTTGGGGATTGTAACCTTTGAGAACCTTATCGACTTGGGCGATCGCAATTTGAAAGTAATCCGATAGCGCATACTGGGAACTGTGAAAGCTCAATACAATCTTGTGCGCCGTCCAATACCCCGTTTCCTGTAAATAGGCAACTAAGTGCGATCGCGCCAGCCTATCTAAACGCGTCTCCCAAATCTTATACCAGTACAGCACCCAAAACTGATTTGCCGAAGTCTCCCGCTTATCAGAACCGTCTAAACACCTCTGCATACTGCGGCGTAACTGCGAATCGCTAACCCAACCCTTCAACCGATCTGCATCAAATTGCAAGAACGTTGAGAACATATCAATCAAACTTGCCCTAGGGTGCATCACAACCTGAATTTCACCAGTCCGGTACTATCATAGCGACATCCGACCGAGGAACGACTTCTAGCCAATCCCTTGAACCGACAGGATGCATAATGTCTCCCAATCCCACCTAAAAACCCCTAGGAGAACGGAAACGGCATCAGATTCTAGCCCGCTTCCCCCTGAAGACTTGAAGTGGGCTAATCTTTTCCTTGCAAACCCTGACTCTCACAACTCCAATTCTACTACCAAATAACAAGAACTTTGTCAAGAAAATTGAGGATTGGTATC
>JAAHGE010000567.1 GCA_010672635.1 Desertifilum sp. SIO1I2
TCAGCAGACTATCCGGGAGCCATTCCAGACCATTTAGCGGTTTTCTCCGATATAGTTCAAAATATCAAACCAGGTATTAACTAACCCTTGAACGGCTTCAGGTCTTTCATTAATCAGTCTACGAGTCTCCACTAAATGGTCTGGAATGGCTCCCGGATAGTCTGCTGAACTAAAGATTTCTCGACTTCCCGGACGTTGTAAAGCTTGTGTTGTAAAAGGGGCAAAAACGCCCACAGCATCCACTTGTCCAGCAACAAAAGCAGCGGCGGCTGCACCCGTTTCTAGGGGTTGAATTGAAACATCATTTGCCGTTAAACCTGCATCTTTAAGCCCTAGAAGCAACAAAAAATGGTCTACTGTCCCTTCTTCAACGGCGATGGTTTTACCTCGTAAATCCGCAACTGAATTAATTCCTTCGCGGACAATAATTTTATCGTTTCCGGTGGAGTTATCGTTAGTTAAAACAATAACTTGATCGGCTCCTGCTGCTACCGAACTGATGGTATCATTAAGGGTCTGGGTATTCGCGTCTAACTGTCCGGCGGCTAAGGCATTAATTGAGTCTAAATAACCATCAAACCAGCGTAAATTGACATTGACATTATTGGCTGCAAATAAGTTTTCCTCTTGAGCAATTTGCCAGGGAAGCCAACCCGGCCAAGCGCTGAAACCCATGTTCACAACTGCACTTGAAGCGGTGTCTGTTCCGGTTACATTGGCTGTAGAACGAGGCTGAGAGTTGTTACAACTTACAACTAGCGTTAGGCTTGCTAAAAATAAGGCAAAGACTGAAAATAACTTCCGAACTTTCATCCCTTTCTCTCCTAATTTCAGATTGGGAATTGAAGTTTTGAGGTAACATTAGGCGTGAGGCAAAACTGGGGTTTTAGAGAGTTGAGATTTGACTTGAGATTTCAACCAATTAAACCAAGTTTCTAGACCCTCGCCAGTTTTAGCCGAAACGGCAATAATTGTAACGTGGGGGTTCATTTGACGAACGTTTTCTTCAATCCGTTTTAAGTCAATTTCTAAATACGGGACTAAGTCCATTTTGGTAATTAATAGACAATCTGCCTCTTGGAACATCACCGGATATTTCAAAGGCTTGTCTTCTCCTTCCGTAATACTGAGAAGAGCAACCTTTGCGTGTTCGCCGACTTCAAACTCTGCCGGACAAACTAAGTTACCGACATTTTCAACTAAAACTAGGTCAAACTCAGTTGGGTTATATTCATGTGCGAGGCGATGAATTCCCCCCGCCACCATTTTAGAGTCAAGGTGACAGGAACGACCTGTATTAATGGCAATTACGGGAACGCCGTATTGTCGCAGTCTATCGGCGTCTAATTCCGTGGTCATATCGCCTTCAATGACGGCTATTTTGAGTTGAGGGCTGAGGGCGGCTAAGGTACGTTCTAAAACTGCTGTTTTTCCCGCCCCCGGACTACTCATGAGATTTAAACAGGTAATTCCCCATTCGTCAAAATGCGCCCGGTTATGGTCTGCGCCTGCTTGGTTGGCGTGGAGTAGGTTAACGCCTAATGCTACATCAAAGGTTTGGTGCATGGTTTTTCCTCAAATTAGTGCAACTGGGTGATAGAGTGATTGCTGCATTCAATCCGGTCAATTTTGAGTTCTCTGCCCGAAAGAATGCGTTCCATTGGGGAATGACAATGCGGACAGGCGTAATGCAAGCCGATTTCTGGGGTATACTCCTGCTGACAGCGATCGCAATAAGCAATCAAGGGCGTTTCTTGAATCACCAGTTGCGCCCCGGCTAAAAAGGTGTTGCGCGTCTGGACTTCAAAGGCAAATTGCAGACTCACCGGTTCAACACAGGTAAACTGACCCACAATTAAATGAACCTTTTCAATTTGGGGCGCTTCTGGTTGGGTTTCCCACCAATCTTTGAGGGTGAGAATGAGCGCCTTTGTCATGTCTGTTTCGTGCATGGCTTTTAGAATGTTATTGCCACTCGCTAACCAATTCGGGCGTTGCTTCCGGGTGAATATAAGAAGCTTTTTGCGGGCGCGGGAGTTGACCCGATACCACCAAATGCGCCATCGTATCGCAAATTACGCGAGTCGCCATTAACGAAGTCATATCGCTGACATCGTAGGGAGGAGAAACTTCCACCACTTCTAAGCCGCAAACTGGAGCTTTTTGGACAATTTTGCCCAGTAAATACAAAGCCTCGCGGGGCATTAACCCCCCCGGTTCCGGCCAACCCGTACCGGGGACAAACCCTGCATCAATGCAATCAATATCAAAGCTGATGTAGACGCAATCGGTACCATCTAAGGCTCGCTCTAGGGCAAAATCTACCGCCGCATCTAACCCCATTTCTGTAATATCAGTAACGGTCAAGATATTAGTAGACCGTTCGCGACACACTTTAACGCCTTGGCGGGGAACCTGCCAACCCCCAATTCCCAGTTGCACTAAATTTTTGGCTGGAGCATTCTTAATATTGGTGGCGTGGAACCACGGACAAGTGTGCATCCGTTCGTCTAAGTCGGTTTCTTGGGTATCCACATGGCGGTCAAAATGAATAATTCCCATTTTCTTATCCCCCAGGTGGCGACAGACGCCGCGAACTGTGGGGAAGCCGATGGAATGGTCGCCGCCTAGAATAATGGGGAATGCGCCAGAACTGAAGACATGGGCGACGGCTTTGGAGATTTGGTCAAAAGACTTTTCGTTATTGGCGGGAATGGTAAACACATCGCCCACATCGCAGAGGGTGATTTGTTCGCGTAAATCTACCCCCAATTCAAAGTTATAGGGCGTGTAAAGGGCGGAAATCCGGCGAATGCCTTGGGGACCAAAGCGCGTCCCCGGACGGTAGGTGGTTCCGGAGTCGTGGGGAACGCCCATAATGGCGACATCGTATTCCCCGACTTTACGGACATCTTCGAGATAGGGGGCTTTGAGAAAGGTGTTAATTCCGGCATAGTGGGGGAGTTCGCCGCGCGAAAAAGTGGGAATAGTGCGATCGCGAATACTCTCAGCCGCTTCTAATCCATACTCTAACCCGCGATTGACCTCTTGCTGCCACCCCGTTAACGGTAAGTTACGTTCCTTTTCTAACGCGCGGTTGGCTTCGGTTGAATGACCGTTGAATGAGTAGTCAGGCCGTTGAAAGGGGGGTTGTTCGCTCATAACCTTACTTAAACTCTAAAAAGTGAAAAGCCCAGGATAGTCACAGACAGAGACATTTCTGCTGTTTCCTCCCGGGCTTTTCTCCCGCCGTGTAGCCACCCAGTTCGAGATTAAATGTTTTAATGGCTGTTGGTTGGCCTGCTTCTCTCGGACCAGTCATTTCCACGCCCACCGTTAGAAATCGGAACCCTAGAAGCCATTGATTGATTTGTCTATCCTGAGTTGGCAGTGAAACTCACCGCTCGATCGTCAAAATCCTTTGATTGCTTATTACTAATAGCAAGACTTTTCTCAGCAAAAAGTATCTGAAGTTACTAAATACCCAAAAAAAGGGAGAGCGTCTAGAAAGATGCCCTCCCTTTTTTTGGGTATTTAGTAACTTCAGATA